>DATERO010000216.1:0-3916 GCA_035271465.1 Dysgonamonadaceae bacterium
TGAAAAACGAAGTGCTGAATTGGATAAAGCACACAAATCGATTGTAGAAAAACTTGAGGTTATATCTGGTCTATCTGCAGATGAGGCAAAGGACCAATTAGTGGAATCTTTGAAGGATGATGCAAAAGTAAATGCTCAATCATATATTAGTGACATCATTGAAGAAGCTAAACTAACTGCGAATAAGGAGGCAAAGCGTATAGTAATACAATCAATACAGCGTGTAGCGACAGAAACCGCTGTTGAAAATGCTATTACTGTATTTCATATAGATTCGGATGAGATTAAAGGTCGAATTATAGGACGTGAAGGTCGAAACATTAGAGCACTTGAAGCTGCGACTGGTGTTGAAATCATTGTTGATGACACACCTGAAGCAATTGTTTTATCTGCATTTGATCCTGTTCGTCGTGAAATTGCTCGTCTTTCATTACATCAATTAGTTTCTGATGGACGTATCCACCCAGCAAGAATCGAGGAGGTAGTATCGAAAGTTAAAAAGCAAATTGATGATGAAATTATTGAAACAGGCAAGCGTACTACTATTGATTTAGGTATTCATGGTTTACATCCGGAATTGATACGTATGGTTGGGAAAATGAAGTATCGTTCTTCATATGGTCAGAATCTTTTACAACATTCAAAAGAAACAGCCAACTTATGTGCTATTATGGCTGCAGAATTAGGTTTAAATCCTAAAAGAGCAAAACGCGCGGGACTTTTACATGATTTAGGAAAGGTGCCTGATGACGAACCCGAGTTGCCACACGCAATATTGGGAATGAAGTTAGCAGAAAAGTATAAAGAAAAACCAGATATTTGCAATGCAATTGGTGCTCATCACGATGAAGTAGAAATGACAACTTTGCTTGCTCCTATTGTTCAGGTGTGTGATGCTATTTCAGGAGCACGTCCAGGAGCTCGAAGAGAGGTTGTTGAGGCTTACATTAAGCGTCTTAATAATCTAGAGCAATTGGCAATGTCTTATCCTGGTGTACTTAAAACTTATGCCATTCAGGCAGGGCGTGAGCTAAGAGTTATTGTAGGTGCAGAGAAGATTGATGATAAAGATACCGAAAGGCTATCAAATGAAATAGCTCACAAAATACAAACCGAAATGACTTATCCAGGACAGGTTAAAGTGACTGTGATAAGAGAAACGCGTGCTGTGAGTTATGCAAAATAAATAGCTTTATCTTTATACCTACTTTTCAAAAGAGATTTTATTTGAGATATTAAGATATAAAAACAGAAAAAGAGGTTGTCTAAAATATTTGACAACCTCTTTTCACTTTTTGAACACACTTTATTTCTTTGTTTTATTATTATTTATCTAACTGTACCACTAGTTCTGTTAGATGTTGATTGCGCACTACTTCTTGATGATGTTGCAGTCCTGTTATTTGAGCTCGTTGCTGTAGAACGTGAAGTTGAAACATTGCTTTGTCGGGCATTGTCACTTTGAGTGCTTCTGCTTGGTGTGGTTGTTGCACTTCTGCTCGGCGTAGCTTGCCTTGTGGTAGTTGTGCTTGAACTATTAACGGTTCTACTTGGTGTCGCTGTTCTAGTTGTACTACTTGAATTATTTGTCGTTCTGTTTGGAGTAGTAGCTCTATTATTAGCCGTACTATTTGGAGTGTTTGTTCTATTAGTAGTACTGCTTGGCGTTTGAACGTTGCTTCTTCCTGAGTTAACGTTCCCGCTACTTCTTTGAGTTGAACTTGAATTTGTTGTTCCTCTACTAGAAGGCGTGGTTTGTCTTTGAGTTGCACTATTCGAACGATTAACCTCGTTGCTATTTCTACTTGGCTGAGTGCCTTCTCCTCTTTGAGGAGTAGTAGTGTTTGTATTGCGATTCACCGTAGAGTTACGATTTGGTGTTGTGGTAGTAGTTCTTCCGCTTGTTGTACTCGAACCTCTATCTATTGCACTTGAGCTTCTATTTGCACTTGTGCGAGTCGATACGCTTGTTGGTCTTTCGCTTCTACTAGAACTTCTTGAAACTTCCGGTCTATAAACACTTACTGAGCGATTGCTTACTGATGATCTGCCAGCTCTTCCAGAGTTAGTAAGGTTTCTTACAGTCACACTTCTTCCTGTGTTACGTTCAACTTCTTGTCTGCTTGGACCACTGTAGTATCTATTATCATTATATATATAGGTGTTGTTTATTATATTTGTCTGATTATAGATATTCATATCCCTGTTTCTGTTGATATAGTATCTATGCATCGAAGTGTTATACATATATCTTTGAGGTAAGAAAACCCAATGAGACCATGGTATATCGATGTATGCATTAATTCTCATTCTTGGACCCAAAGGAGCCCATCCATAATTTCCACCACCACTACGCCAAGTTACCCATGCAGGTGCCCACTCGTAACCAGGAACCCATGCCCAACCCAAGTAGTCGTCATAAAGCCAGCGTCCGTAATGAAAAGGAGCCCAACCCCATGAATAGTTAGAAACCCAAGTGTTTCCGTAATTAGTCATTGTCCAATAACCGTTGGTTGAGTATGGTTGAAATCCACGTCCAACGTGAGGTATCCAAATGTAACCATGGTCGTAATCCTCTATCCAATCTCCGTAAGGAGCAAGTTCATTGTAAAACGTCTGGAAAGAGATCTGTGCGTTATTATTGGCACTAACCAGTGTTCTCTCCGCATAGCAGGAAGTGAGTGCTGCTATAAATAGTAGGATGCTGAGTTTTCTAAACGTTTTCATATCTGTAGTCTTTAAAGGGTTTGTTCTCTTGTCTAATCTATTGACCCTATTTTAACAGAATGGTTTAACATCCTGACAGGTCACTATGAATAAATGTTTGAGATCATCTTTAGTTAGAGTTCTCAAATCATTAAAGTCAGTTCATCTCTGATATTAGAGAAATATAGATCATGAAAAAACCGCCATAAACAAAGTTTAAAGCGGCTTTTTAGACAATTAAATAGATGTTTTATTTCTGCTCTTGTCTATTTAATTTTATTTCTACAATGAAAGCCACCAAAAGAGATAATCCTCCAAAAACAAGTACTGATGCACCAAAAATCGTTTCTCTCATTTGGAAATGAAGGTGATTTTGACCTTCGCCCAAATAAAACTGATTTATTAAAAACCCTACCAGCAAACCCAATCCTATACCTAGTAACAATGAAGCAATGCGCATTGTTATGAAAGAGGTTTTGTTTGACTTTTCGAAAGATGGGGAAAATGAAATGCTATCATTCAATATAGAAGGATGTAGCTTGTCTCCTATTTTTTCGATAATAGTTAATCGCTCTTTTTTTCGTACAAATAACTCGAACAACTTGTAAATACCTAATGTAATAATCCCTATGATTAGAGGAATGTAAATAAAGTCTAACATTTTGTTTTTGATTAAAGTGAATAATTCCGTTCTTTGCCTCTTTGACGCACGAGTGAAAAAAAGGTTACACTTTTTCGGCAGGCATATTATTTATGAAATAAACTGTAACCATGATATCTTTTGTGCGTCTATATAGTCAGATATGCGCAGCGAAAATGAAAATATACTACTACAACGTATTCTAGGTGGTGAAACAGACCTGTTTTCCCATTTTGTAGAACGATATAGTAATCTTATCTTCTCTCTCATTGTGCGTGTCGTAATCTCAAAAGAAGATGCCGAAGAGATTACGCAGGATGTCTTTTTAAAAGCATTTCAGAAGTTGCATACCTTCAACGGCAAATGCAGTTTCTCTACATGGCTTTATCGTATAGCACACAACTCGGCTGTATCGGCTACTCGTAAGAAAAAGTTTATTTTTCTGCCAACGGAAGAATCTCAAATTACTAATATACCCGATTCGGCTGTGGATGAGTTGCTTAATAGAGAAGACGACGAAGAGTTGTTGCAACAGTTAGAAAGTGCTCTTTGTAAGCTAAATACAGAAGA
>DATERO010000217.1:0-4871 GCA_035271465.1 Dysgonamonadaceae bacterium
ATACCAATAACTGGAGCACCCATTTTCATGGCCATATCCATTATCTTGCAAATCTTGAGTGCAAGAGTTTCTGATAGTGATCCACCAAATACAGTAAAGTCTTGTGCGAAAATGTATACTAAACGTCCTTCAATAGTACCATAACCGGTTACAACACCATCACCTAAGAATTTCTTTTTATCCATTCCGAAGTTAGTAGAACGATGCTCAACAAACATGTCGAACTCTTCGAAACTGCCTTCGTCCAAGAGCATGTCAATACGCTCTCTCGCGGTATATTTTCCTTTTTGGTGCTGTGCTTCAATTCTTTTTTCGCCGCCGCCCATTCTCGCTTTTCCGCGAAGCTCAATAAGCTTTTTAATTTTTTCGAGTTGCTTGCTCATATAAATATATTTATTACAGTTTTATTTATTACAGTGTGATTGTTTTATTCTTTAATTATTCCTGTGTGTTATTCAGGATGTTCGCAAAGTTCTGTTAGCACTCTTCCAGTTGATTTTGGATGCAAAAATGCAATATTTAAACCTTCAGCACCTTTGCGTGGTTCTTTGTCAATAAGTTGCACACCTTTCTCGTCTGCTTTTGCAAGTGCTTTTTTAATGTCATTTGTTGCATAAGCAATATGATGTACTCCTTCGCCACGGTTTTCAATAAACTTCGCAATTGTGCTATCTTCACTTGTAGGCTCTAATAGCTCAATTTTAGTTTGACCAACTTTAAAAAATGCTGTTTTTACTTTTTGATCTTCTACAGTCTCAATGTTGTAGCATTTCAATCCAAGTACTCCTTCGTAGTAGGGTAGTTGCTCTTCGATGCTTCTCACAGCAATTCCTATGTGCTCGATATGCGTAATATCCATAATGTTGATTATTTAAATATTTTGTTTAATAATTGTCTATAATCTAATGTTTTAATCCGAAAAGAAAAAACAAATATTTCTAATCCAATTAACTAGTGATTTTAAAATCCCTAAGGAGTATTATATAGATAACACCCTTAATAGTTCTACTAATTCTGGATTGATTGGTTTTTCTTTTTTGATAGCTTTTGAGAATGGAACATAAACAATCTCTTCGTTCCTAACTCCTATCATTATATTGCGTTGATTTTCTTGAAGGGATTGAATAGCAGCATATCCCATCCTGCTTGCCAATATGCGATCTTGTGCTGTTGGTGATCCTCCCCGTTGCAAGTGCCCAAGTATTGAAACCCTCACATCATATTGGGGATATTGATTTTTGACTCTTTCGGCGAGTTGTAGTGCTCCACCAGTAATTTCGCTTTCTGCCACTAATACAAGACTACTGTTTTTAGTCTTTCTAAAACCTTGTGATATAAATTCATGCAGTTGGTCTTTCTCAATGCTTATCTCAGGAATAATAGCAGCTTCCGCTCCAGCAGCAATTGCACTATTTAGAGCTAATGCACCACAGTTTCGACCCATCACCTCAATAAAGAAAAGTCTCTCGTGGGAACTTGCCGTATCACGTATTTTATCTACAGCTTCTACAATTGTGTTCAAAGCAGTGTTGTAACCAATAGTTGTATCAGTTCCCATTAAGTCATTGTCGATAGTGGCTGGAAGTCCTACGATAGGTATGCCATACTCTTGTGCAAAGATGTTTGCACCTGTAAGAGATCCATCTCCTCCAATGACAACCAGTGCATCAATTTCGTGTTTGCACATATTTTCATATGCAAGTTTTCTTCCTTCAGAAGTGAGAAACTCATCACAACGTGCAGTTTTTAGAATTGTACCACCTTGCTGAATGATATTACTAACGCTATTTGTTTTAAATGGGACAATTTCGTCTGTAAGTAATCCTTTAAATCCTCTGAAGATCCCTTTTACTTCAATATCATTAAAAATAGCAGACCTTGTGACTGCCCTAATGGCAACATTCATTCCTGGAGCATCTCCTCCGGAGGTGAGGATGCCAATGCATTTTATCGATTGATGAAACATTTATGGTTTTATAATTAGTATGATAGTACCTAAAAGATATTAAAGCACAAAGATAAAAAAATAAACCGACATTGATAAATAAGATAGATTTAAAATGTGGATCAATCTATTAAGTGAACGTCTGATTTTAATTTCTTTACAATCTTTGCAACCTCTTCCATTTGCCATTTAGGGGTTGAAGTTGCACCGCAAATTCCAATACTTGTGATGTTATCGATTAAGCTTAAATCTATCTCTTCAGGATTATGAATGAAATGAGAGTTGGGATTGTGTTTTTTGCACTCTTCAAAAAGAACTTTTCCATTAGAGCTTTTTTCTCCGGCAATGAACAATATTAAGTCATGCTTCTTTGCAAACTCCTTCATATTGGGAACACGATTTGAGACCTGACGACAGATAGTATCAAAAGATTCAAAGTTTGTACCCTCGAGCATCTTATTCTTAATTATTGATGCAATCTCTTTAAATCCTTCTAAAGGTTTTGTGGTTTGTGAAAACAAATGTATGTCTTTCGAGAAGTCTAATTTATCCAAATCGTCTTTACTCTCAATTATAATGGAGTCAGAGTCAATCTGTCCCATTAAGCCAATTACTTCAGCATGACCTTTTTTACCATATATAACTATTTGAGCACTCTCTGTTTTTTGCTCATCTTTGCGTTTAATTCTCTTTTGCAATCCCAACACCACAGGGCAGGAAGCATCGATAAGTTGAATGTTGTTTCTCTCAGCAATTTCATAAGTGCTTGGTGGTTCGCCATGTGCACGAAGGAGTACACGTACATTCTTTAGTTTTTTAAACTGCTCGTGGTCTATTGTAATCAATCCAAGCTTTGTCAATCGCTCTACTTCTAAAGTGTTGTGAACTATATCGCCTAAGCAATAAAGCGTTTCGCCTTTCTTAAGTTCTTCTTCAGCTTTTGCAATCGCTTTTGTAACACCAAAGCAATATCCCGACTTTTTATCTATTTCAATCGATGTCATATTTCCTTGCTAATGGTTTTGTGATACATATCTAATGCCCAATTCAACTGCTGCTCGATGTTTACTGTTGAGTTGTCCAGCACAATTGCATCATCTGCTTGGCGCAACGGACTCTCTTTTCTGTTTTGATCGTGATGGTCACGATATTTTATGTTCTCAAGTACCTCTTCATAGCAAGTATTGTTGTCACCTTTCATTCTCAACTCATCCATTCTTCGCTGAGCCCTAATTTCAGGCGAAGCCGTAATAAATAGTTTCAATTCTGCTGTAGGGAACACCACAGTGCCTATATCCCTTCCATCCATCACAACTCCTTTTTCAAGGCTCATCTTCTGTTGCTGTTTTACCATCTCTTTTCTCAAGAAGCCAATTGCACTTACAGGACTTACCAGCCCTGAAACCTCCATACCTCTTATCTCCTTTTCCACATTCTCCCCGTTCAGATAAGTGTCGGGACGACCAGTCAAAGGATTTAGTTTAAACTGGATATCAATATCGGACAGGTGTTTCTTCAATTTGTCTTCATTGATTATTTTATCATCTTCAATGATACCATTGCGCAAAGCATATAGGGTAACTGCTCTATACATAGCCCCACTGTCAATATATATGTATCCAATGATTTTGGCTAAATCTTTAGCCATTGTGCTCTTGCCACTTGATGAGACGCCATCTACGGCGATATTTATTTTTTTCATTTTTGTTGAGTTTGATCAATAACAATGTTGTAGTTGTTATATTGTATTTTATCCGTTTTTTTATAGTTTGCCTTATCTTATTGTTATTCGCCAATTATATAGTCTAAAAAACAGGCCGCTCCTACGGAGCTTGTTTTTCTTGTGTCATTTTATTACTACAGACAATGTTGCTCCTACGGAGCACTGATCATTGCTGTGTTTAAAACCTTATTCATTAAATACAACTATGCTGTATTGCAATTAGCCATATGGCTTTAATCAATCATTATTTATTATATCAATATTTTGTTTTCAGCTCCGTAGGAGCGCCCTGTCTGTAGTAACATTGATATCAATACTATCCAGAGTGCCGTAGGTACGAACTGTTATTCTATCCAATCAAAGAGAAACTTCTCATCATATTCAATTTCAAATTTTTTAAGCATATCTAAATATTCTTCTTTGAATGTTGTTTTTCGGTGATGCACTTCTTGGTTCGAAATGTAATCTGCAACTTGGCTTATTTGACTTCTTGAATGTGAAAATGAGCCATACCCTTCCTGCCAACTAAACTTTCCTTTTACCCATTTCTTTTCGGTTATATATTTTGATGAGCCAGCTTTTATATCTCTCACCAAATCCGATGTTGTAATGTTTGGTTTTAATCCTGCCAAAATATGAACGTGATCTGGCATGGCAAAAATTGAAATTAATTTTTGATTACGATTACTAACAATTCCTGTTATGATTTTATGCAATTCTTCACGATGTTGTTTGGGAATTAGATTTAATCTACCCTGAACTGTGAAGACTATATGTATGTAAATTTGAGAGTATGTATTGGCCACGTTTTATTATTATTTATTTTAAAAGTTGAATCTACAGGCCGCTCCTACGGAGCTTGTTTTTCTTGTGTCATTTTATTACTACAGACAATGTTGCTCCTATGGAGCACTGAATAGTGCTGTGTTTAAAAGCTTATTCATTATTATAACTATGCTGTATTGCAATTAGCCATATGGCTTTAATCAATCATTATTTATTATATCAATATTTTGTTTTCAGCTCCGTAGGAGCGCCCTGTCTGTAGTACATCAATATCAATACTATCCAGAGTGCCGTAGGTACGAACTGTTTGCTCAATCATTTTTGTAAAAGCGTTTGTTGCGAAACGAAAAATTCATTTGCCTACGACACACACTAATTGCAAAATCCACTACCAACATTTTCACTTTTCAACTTTCA
>DATERO010000218.1:0-9952 GCA_035271465.1 Dysgonamonadaceae bacterium
AGGAATCACCTCCTCCTCTTCTGGTTCAAATGGGCTCATGACATAATTTATCTGAGAACCTTTAGGAAAATTATTTCCAATCCCAAATCTTAAACGTGCATAATTTTGCGTTCCCAGTATCGATTGGATATGGTTAAGTCCGTTATGTCCAGCATCACTGCCTTTGGCTTTCAATCGAAGCATGGCAAAAGGCAATGCTAAATCGTCAACCACAACAAGGAGATTTTTAATAGGGATGTTCTCTTTTTGCAGCCAATAGCGCACAGCATTTCCACTCAAATTCATAAAAGTGGATGGCTTAAGGAGGATCATCGTTTTATTTTTGATGCGAGTTTCTGCAACAAAGCCATAACGCTTGTCACTAAAAACAACATTGGACGCTTTTGCTAAAGCGTCCAATATTTTAAATCCTATGTTATGGCGGGTATCTTCGTATTCGGGACCAATATTTCCCAAACCTACAATTAAATATTTCATTTACGCTTTATAAGTAAGGATATTCATTTTCAATAACCAAATGGGTTGGTTTATGCTTCACCACCTTCGCTTGCTGCTTCGCCTGAGTCTCCTCCTTCAGCTGCTGCTTCTTCAGCTTCTTCTTCTTCAGCATCAAGAGTTGCATCAGCAATCAATCGAGTTGTTTGAACGCGACAAACCAGTGCATCTTTAGCATTTAGAATTTCAATATTTTCGAAGTCAAGTTCACCCACTTGAATTGAATTACCCAACTTAAGTTTAGATACATCAATATTAAGTGTTGCAGGGAAATCGTGATAAAGAGCTCTAGCTCTTAGTCTGCGCATATCTAAGTATAATTTACCACCAGCTTTTACACCAGGAGCCAATCCAATTAGTTTAACAGGGATATTCATTTCTACGGGCACGTCATCACTTACATGAAGGAAATCGAGATGAATAACTTGGTCTTTCACTGGATGAAACTGCATCTCTTTAAGAATAGTCTTCATTTGTTTATCACCGAGAGTTAAGTTTACTATAAACACTTCAGGTGTATAGATTAACTTAAGAATATCACCCGTCTTAACAGTAAAGTGAGTATTACCTAAATCTTTACCACCATACACAACGCATGGAATAAGATTGTTTTTACGTAAGGCATTTGCGGCCTTTTTACCGAAATCATTTCTGATTTCTCCTTTTAATTCAAATGTTTTCATTTTTTTGTCTTTTGTGTTACTCAAAATAAAGTAAATTATTTGCTTCTCTATTTCCCATCACACGGAGTGGCTCTAAAAAGCGGCGCAAAGATAATAATTATCTTTTTACTATACAATCGATTGATCTCTATTTCTCTAATAATAACAAATTTACTCTTGATAGCACATCAAAGTCATATTTTAATTATACAGTGAAAAGGGGACAATAACTCATACTTGTGCAGAAACTTTTATGCAACCAAAAAAAGGCAGGTTTTCTTAATATTTCTGGCTTGCAGGGGATATATAAGGAGTTTATTATGCTGTTTTGTGAATTTCTATCCTTGAAAGATTCTTCAACGCTAAATGTTTATAGTTTCCTACTCGTTTTATGCCGTTAAAATGAGGTTGGGCTACTTTCCGAGCCTCCACTGAGATTAAAATCGCGATTGGAGAGGCAGCGGAGTAGCAAAATCGTGATTATTTTAAGAAAATGCTCTTTTTCACCTCTTGTTAAGTCAAAACATCATTGTATTAAGACTATTTTAACGTAGATTTCCATTTTCACTAACGAAAAGGTCCTAATCTCGCCTCCGCTAGGACATAAAACACGATTTTAATCTCAGCGGAGGTGTTTTTGATGTATTTCCAGCGAAACTACACTAAAAATAGATATGGAAATGACCGTTTTGATTTACTTGAGGTCATAATTTAATTAGAATTATTTGATTTTTTTAGATAAACCAACAAAGACGAGTCTTTAAGTTGTTCAACTAAATAAAAAGAGGTTCTTTTGATTAAGATTGATAGAGCATTGTAAGTTCTTTCTCTTTTTCCAAATGCATAATATTGCAACTCCTCTTAATCAATGAGAGAATTAATATTACAATAATTCCTTTTTCTGAAGTCAAGAAATATATACTGGTGTAAAGCGTAACATCGTATTGTGACAAAGAGACCTTAACAAAGCATGCTTAAACATTTTTAACCACAAATACAAGTGAAAGCCCTTTAACATTTTTAATTTTGTAATCTAAATTTACAGCCTAACTTTTTAACGAAATACAATATGAATCAAGTTGTTGATATCAGAGAGTTAAATGAACTGATTGAGCAGAAAAGCACGTTTTTAAATGTCCTTACAGATGGAATGAGCAAACTGATTGTTGGACAAAAACACTTAGTGGAGTCTCTTTTAATTGCACTGTTATCAGATGGACATATATTGCTGGAAGGTGTCCCAGGATTGGCAAAGACACTAGCAATAAAAACATTGGCACAATTAATCGATGCCAAGTACAACCGCATACAATTTACACCAGACCTTCTGCCAGCTGACGTTATTGGTACTATGATATATAGTCCACGCAATGAAGAATTTTCTGTAAAGCACGGTCCTGTTTTTGCCAATTTCTTATTGGCAGATGAGATAAACCGTGCTCCAGCTAAGGTGCAGAGTGCTTTGCTTGAGGCTATGCAAGAGCGCCAAGTAACAATTGGAGAGAACAGTTACAAGTTGCCCGTTCCATTTTTAGTGATGGCTACTCAAAACCCGATTGAGCAAGAAGGTACTTATCCATTGCCTGAGGCACAAGTGGACAGGTTTATGATGAAGGTTGTGGTAAATTACCCAACCAAGGAAGAGGAGAAACTAATTATTAAACAAAATATTTTTGCTCCAATCACCATAGACAGACCGGTTTTAAAGCAGGAAGAGATTTTGGATGCTCGCAAAGTAGTGAGGCAAGTATATATTGACGAAAAGATTGAGCAATACATTGTTGATATTGTGTTTGCAACACGTTTCCCCGAACAGTACAACCTTCCAGACTTTAAAGAGATGATTGGTTTTGGTGCTTCTCCGAGAGCTTCAATCAACTTGGCACTAGCTGCACGCTCATATGCGTTTATCAAACGACGTGGTTATGTTGTGCCCGAAGATATTCGTGCTGTTTGTCACGATGTGATGCGCCACCGTATTGGACTTACGTATGAGGCTGAAGCAAACAATATGACATCCGAAGAGATCATAAGCGAAATATTGAACAAGGTTGAGGTGCCATAAATTTCGCTTGCAATTAGAAATAAGGAGCAAGAAAGGAAAACACAGCAATTAGTTGCACAAGTATATTTATGGAAACGACTGATTTATTAAAAAAAGTACGACGTATAGAAATTAAAACACGGGGATTGTCACGAAATATTTTCGCTGGCGAGTATCACTCTGCGTTTAAAGGACGTGGTATGGCTTTTTCAGAAGTTAGAGAATATAACTATGGTGACGATATGCGAGACATTGACTGGAATGTCACTGCTCGTTATAATAAGCCATTTGTAAAAGTATTTGAAGAAGAGCGCGAACTGACAGTAATGTTATTGATAGACGTTTCCGAAAGTTTGAGTTTTGGAACATCAACAATGATCAAACGAAATATGGTAGCTGAAATTGCTGCTACACTTGCATTCTCTGCTATCCAGAACAATGACAAAATAGGTGTTATTTTCTTTTCCGATAAAATTGAGAAATTTGTTCCTCCTAAGAAAGGGCGCAAGCATATCTTGTTTATTATTAGAGAGATCCTGAGCTTCAAACCCGAGAACAACAAAACTGATATAAGCATGGCATTGCGCTATCTTACGAATGCTATAAAAAAACGTTGTACTGCTTTCTTATTGTCCGACTTTATTGACACGTCCGATTATAAGCAGGCTTTGAAGATTGCCAATCGTAAGCATGATTTGGTTTCAATTCAGGTATACGACAAACTTAGCACGGAGCTAAAGCCTCTCGGATTAATGAAAGTGAATGATCCAGAAACGGGAGTTGATCAATGGGTTGATACATCTTCAAAAAAAGTACGCGAAACGTATCGTAAATGGTGGACAAATCAGCAAAACGAAATGGATTTGGCATTCAAACAAAGCAAAGTTGACAGTATATCAGTTTCAACAGACGATGATTATGTGAAACTACTACTGATGTTATTCAAAAAAAGAAACTGACAAGTAGTGTAGATAATTATAGAACAAAATCTTCATAAAGACATTGAAAAAAAATAACTACATATATCTGAATGCTCTCATAAAAACAATGTGTATTGCATTGTTATCACTATTGAGCATATCGTCAATGCAGGCTCAGAAAGCTTCTGCACATGCAACCATTCAACCATCCGAAATTCTTATTGGAGAACATGCTTTGATAAACCTTCAAGTTATTGCTCCAAAAGATATGGAAATCTTATTCCCTATTTACCAAGACTCCATTGTAGCTGGTCTTGAGGTTTTATCAATGGGTAATTCAGACACAACAATTGTTGATAACGTAAGAACAATAAATGTAAAGTATTTAGTAACATCGTTCGACTCTACTTTATATTATATCCCTTCAATGCCTATATCTGATGGTGTGGATACTATTTACTCCAATTCATTTGGATTGAAAGTAACAGCTCCTGAGCTAAAGGACTCAACGGTTGCTTATCTTGAAAGAATGAAAGCGGGCGAGACAGACTCTATCGATTTCAATGAATTGCAATTGAACGATATTAAGTCGATACAAAAAGCACCTTTCTCATGGAAGGACTTTTTGAGTTTGCTTTGGATACCGCTGATCATTCTAATTCTGTTGGCAATTATTGGAGCAATCATCTATTTGATAATAAAGAAAAACAAAAAAGGATATTTCTTTACTCCTCCTCCATTGTTAGCTCCGCATGTGAGAGCTATGAAAAGTCTTGACAAAATAAAAAAAGAAAAAATTTGGCAACAGGAGAGATACAAAGAATTTTATACACAACTCACCGATGTGTTACGTAGATATATCAATGAACGATATGGTATTAATTCATTGGAAATGACATCAGGTGAAATTTTAAGTATAATAAGAACCAAAGCTGAAGAAGACTCTGTATATAATAACTTAAAGCAAGTGCTTTCGGTGGCTGACTTAGTAAAGTTCGCAAAATACAAACCATTTATTGACGAGAATGATCTAAGTTTGATGAACTCCTATTTTTTTGTCAATCAAACTAAAGAAGATGACCCATTGCCCGATAAATCAGGGGGTGATTATGATAACATAAAGATTCACGATGAATCTCAATCTGAAGAGAATAATTAATTATGGAATTTGCTCATCCTACATATTTATATCTTTTATTGTTGCTTGTGCCGCTTATTGCTTGGTATGTAGTCAAACTATCACGCATGCAGCCAAACTTTCGACTAGCATCAACACATGCATTTCGAAAAATGCCTCGCAGCTTTAAAGTATACATGCGTCATTTGCCTTTCGCACTCAGAATGATTACAATTGCGTTGGTGGTAATTGTGTTGGCACGTCCACAATCTATTAATAGATATCAAACTACTGAATCTCAAGGGATCGATATTGTGTTAGCTGTTGATATATCGGGTTCGATGCTTGCTCAAGATCTTACTCCAGATAGACTGGCGGCTGCAAAAAAGGTTGCTGCTGAGTTTATAACAGATCGTCAAAATGATAAAATTGGATTAGTTATATTTGCTGGAGAGAGTTTTACACAATGTCCGCTTACAACAGATCATAAAGTACTGTTGAATCTGCTGAATGAAGTGAAGTTCGGTATGGTTGAAGATGGTACAGCAATTGGCTTAGGATTGGCCAACTCGGTAAATAGACTTAAAGACAGCGATTCGCAATCTAAAGTTGTTATACTATTAACTGATGGTACAAACAACCGAGGACAAATTGCACCACTGACAGCAGCGGATCTTGCTCGATCGTATGGAATTAGAGTTTATACGATTGGTGTAGGTACTCAAGGTACGGCACCCACACCAGTTCAAACACCATTTGGTGTTCGCATACAAAATGTGGAGGTAGATATAGATGAAAAAACTTTGACAGAGATTGCATCTATTACCGGTGGACAGTATTTCCGTGCTGAAGATAACGAAGGGCTAAGTAATATTTATGAAGAGATTGATGAAATGGAAAAGTATTTAATCAATGTTCAAAATGTAACACGCAAGAAAGAGCTCTATCTTCCTTTTGCTCTGTTGGCGCTAGCATTAATTTTTATAGAGTTAATACTACGCAGAACTTGGTTAAGAACGATTCCTTAATCTATAAATCACAAGTATAAAAATAAATTATGTTTCAATTTGCACACCCTGAATATTTATATTTGTTTTTTGCACTCCCTTTTGTGTTTGCAATTTACATCTATTTGAACATAAAAAAGCGAAAAGATGTATCCAAATTGGGTACACTTGAGTTGGTGAAGCAAATGATGCCTGAATTGTCATTGAAACGTTCTTACTTGAAGTTTTGGATTGTTTTTACTGCTTTAGCTCTAGGTGTTCTTTTGGTAGCAGGGCCACAGTTTGGAACAAAAGTTGAAAAAGTTGAGAAAAGAGGAATCGAATTAGTAATCGCTATTGATGTATCCAACTCAATGTTGGCACGTGACGTTAGTCCCGATCGATTAAGTCGTGCAAAACAACTGCTGTCACGTATAATTGACACAAGAAAAGATGATCAAATTGCTTTAATTGTTTTTGCAGGTGATGCGTATGTGCAGATGCCCCTCACTTCAGATACGCAGTCTGCTAAACTCTTCTTAAACTCAATTGATCCAAGCTTAGTGCCTGTTCAAGGCACAGTGATTGGAAAAGCCATAGAGTTAGGAGTTAACTCTTTTTCGAGCGATAAAGAAGTAGATAAAGCCATGATTATTATAACAGATGCCGAAGACCATGAAGGAAATGCAATGGAGATTGCTAAAAGAGCTGGCGACTCAGGGATAATGATAAATGTAATTGGCATTGGCTCTGTGGACGGTAGTCCTATTCCTGAATCACAATATAGCAATAGCTTTAAAACAGATACAGAAGGTAATATTGTAGTAACTAAGCTGAATGAACAGATGGCCCGCGAAATTGCACAAAATGGAAAAGGACTGTTTGTTCACGCAAATAATACCAATTCAGCTATGAACGCATTGGAGGATGAATTGGATAAGCTGCAGAAAAAAGATATGGAAAGCTTGGCTTACTCCGAATATGATGAGAAATTTCCTATCATTGCATGGATTTTATTGGTTGTTTTAATTGTTGAAGTATGTATCTTTGATAAGAAAAATAGATTGTTTAGAAACGTTCGAATATTTAAAAGATGAAGATAAAACAAATTATATTGCTCATTTCGATGCTGTCTGTTTTTTCTCTTTCGGCGCAGAAGGCTGTGAGGAAGAATATCAAGCAAGGAAATAGGTCATATAATGAGCAAAAGTATGAGCAGGCTGCTCAAAAATATGAAGATGCGATAAAGATAAATCCAAATGCTTTAGAAGCAAATTATAACCTAGGGAACACCTTATATAAACAAAAGGAGTGGGATAAATCTATTGAGCAACAAAATCATTACTTGATGCTAGAGAAAGACAATCCTGAAAATATAGCTTCTGCATGGCACAATATTGGTAATGCGATTTTACATAAAAAAGATCTTCAAAAATCGATGGAAGCGTATAAAATGGCTCTTAGGATAAATCCAAATGACGATGAAACTCGATACAACTTGGCTGTTGTTCAAAAAATGATCAATGACGAAGAGCAAGAACAGGATCAGGATCAACAACAAGATCAGAATCAGGATCAAAACGAGGGAGATGATCAGCAACAACCCCCTGAACAACAAGATAAACAGAAAAAGCCCGAAGAGCAAACTGAACCTGAGCAAATGTCGCGTGACAATGCAAGACAAATACTTCAAGCCATTGAGCAAGATGAAAAAGAGACTCAAAAACGATTGAATGAAATGAAGGCAGAAGAACGCAAACAACAAGCACAAGAGAATAGACGACAAAATAAAGACTGGTAACTAAAATTACTTGAGCTAAAAATGATAACTAAAACAATCAATTTACATATAAGAATATTTTTACTACTCTTCTTTTTGCAGAGCAGCCACTCATTTGCTCAAGATGTTGTTTTTAAAGCATCTGCACCACAGGGAGTTGTGAAGGGCGAGCAGTTTAGGTTGACCTATACATTGAACAAAGAAGGAAAAGATTTGAGACTGCCATCGCAAATGGATGGTTTCGATATTCTGTTTGGACCATCAGTATCTTCCAGCTATAGCACTCAGATTATTAATGGAAAGTCAACTTCACAAAGTTCATTTTCGTATACTTATATCTTAGTAGCGTCTAATGAAGGCACGTTCACCATCGGACCAGCAGACATTAAAGTAGATGGCAGCAACTATCGCTCAAATTCATTAGAGATAAATGTGTTGCCTCCCGATAAAGATTCTGATCAATCATCGCAGTCTTCTAAAGATCCAACTTCATCAGCATCCTCTTCGTCAGCACAAGAGATAAAATCAACTGATGCATTTATTCGAACAGTGGTTTCGAAGAGTAGCATCTACGAGCAAGAAGGATTTATGGTTACATTCAAATTGTATACCACGCTTAACGTTGTTGATTTTGGACGAATAGAATTTCCAGAGTTTGAAGGCTTCTTGGTTGAAGAACTAGATGTACCATCCAATCAACAATTAAAGCTGGAGCATTATAATGGTCGAAATTACTACACAGCAGTTCTTCGTAAGACGCTCTTGTTTCCTCAACGTCCAGGAAAGATAACCATACCCAGTGGAAAATTGGAAATGGTTTTCTCTGTACCCTCTGGAAAAAAGATTTCGAGCTTCTTCGGAATGCAAGAGGTGAATGTTGATGTGAAGAAACCGATGATAACAAATCCGGTAAGCGTAAACGTCACATCTTTGCCAGCAAACAAGCCATCAAGCTATAAAGGTGCCGTAGGGTCATTCACATTTAAACCAAGCATAAGTACGCAGGAAATAAGAGCTAACGAACCAGTTACTATCACATTAGAAATATCTGGAACTGGGAATCATAAGTTAATCCAAAATCCAGAAATCGAATCCCCAAGCAACTTTGAATTGTATGACCCTACAATTAATAACGATTTAACTGCTGTAGAGAATGGACTAACAGGGACGAGAAAGATTGAGTATCTTTTCATACCTCGCTATGAAGGTGATTATACAATTCCACCTATCGAGTTCTCATATTTTGATATTGCAAATAACTCTTACAAAACTTTGAAGTCTCCTTCTTATGATCTTGTAGTTTTAAAAGGTGATCCTAGTTCTGCTACTGCATCGAGTTATGTGAACCAACAAAAAGTAAAAGTAGAACAAGATATAAGATACATAAAAACAGGACAACCTAAGTTTCTGAATACAGACAATTTCTTCGTTGGGTCGTGGGGATACTGGCTATGGTATATTATTCCTTTTCTTTTATTATGTGTGTTTTTCATTGTTTATCGCAAACAGATGAAATTAAATGCAAATATTGCATTGATGCGTACAAAACGTGCCAACAAAGTAGCGAAACGAAGATTGAAACAAGCTGAAAAGTATCTTAAAATACAAGACAAAGAGAACTTCTACAATGAGGTGTTAAGAGCACTATGGGGATACTTTAGTGACAAACTATCAATACCAGGCGCAAACCTAACCAAGAACAACATTGGCGCCGAGTTGTCTTTATATGGTGTTGATGAGGCTCTTGTCAATAAGTTCATGGATATCCTTGACACGTGTGAGTTTGCTCGTTATGCTCCTGTTGAGTCTTCCGCTGCTATGGATGAGGTGTATAAAGAGACCAGTGATGCAATTGGTAAAATGGAAAACATTTTAAAATCTAAAAAATAAGATGAACTTACGTAGCTATATATTTTTTGTTTTAATTGTTTTAGGCATAAACGTTTGC
>DATERO010000219.1:0-3895 GCA_035271465.1 Dysgonamonadaceae bacterium
ACAGCAAACATTCACGATGGGTATGCAATTAATCTAGCTATTAAGAGTGGCTACGGAGTTGCTATAATTACGGGAGGAAATACGGAGTCGGTAAAAGTGCGATATGAAGCCCTAGGAGTGAAGCATATTTATATGAACTCTAGCTTTAAAATGAATGAGTTTAAGCATTTATTGGAAGACTCTGGTTATAAACCGGAAGAGATGGTATATGTAGGTGATGATATACCCGACTATCACGTCATGAAAGAAGTAGCTTTACCTGTAGCACCTGCCGATGCAGCGCCCGAAATTAAAGAAATTGCAAAGTACATATCTCCTAGAAAAGGAGGTGAAGGAGTAGCACGTGATATAATTGAACAGGTTTTGCGTTCTCAAGGGAAATGGATGCATACTGAAGCCTTTGGTTGGTGAAATAAAAGCTGAAACTATATCATTTTAGTTTTTATCAAATTGAGACATTAAAGCGCTACAATTTCACTTATATCAATTGATATATTTCGTTTTGTAATTAAAATAGTAAATACATCTCTAAATCAATTTCAGAAAGCACTTATCTCACTCTTTCATACATTAAACATTAACATTAAATAGTTTGAATTCATGAAAAAGAAACGTTATTTTGTAAATAAATATTTAACATAATTAGATAATGGCAAAAGTAAAAGGTCACGTAATAGTGAATACTGAACGTTGCAAAGGCTGCAGTTTATGCATTGCTTCTTGCCCAAGCAATGTACTTAGCTTGCAACCGCGCGAGGTAAATATTCGTGGATATCACTATGTTTACATGAAAAATCCTGACGAATGCATTGGCTGTGCCAATTGTGGATATGTTTGTCCAGAAGGTGTAATCACAGTTTACCGTAAAAGACCTGTAAAAGTTGAAAAATAATTCTCTATTTGTTTTTCCACTTTAATTATAAATAATAAACTACACTAAAACATATTATGTCAGAAGAAATTACTTTGATGAAAGGCAATGATGCCATTGCTCATGCAGCTATTCGTTATGGTACTGATGGCTACTTTGGCTATCCCATTACTCCCCAGTCTGAAATACTGGAAACGCTTATGGATGAAGCTCCATGGAAAACAACTGGAATGATTGTGTTGCAAGCAGAAAGTGAAGTGGCAGCAATAAATATGGTGTATGGTGGTGCTGCATGCGGCAAAGCATCTATGACATCATCATCAAGTCCAGGCATGAGTCTTAAACAAGAAGGGATATCTTATTTGGCTGGAGCTGAGCTGCCTTGTTTACTAGTAAATGTGATGCGAGGTGGACCAGGACTTGGAACTATTCAACCCTCTCAATCTGATTACTTTCAGACAGTAAAAGGTGGTGGTCACGGAGACTATAAATTGATAACCTTAGCTCCCAACTCCGTGCAAGAGATGGCGGATTTTGTTACGCTAGGTTTTGACCTCGCATTTAAGTATCGCAATCCTGCAATTATACTATCCGATGGAGTTATTGGACAGATGATGGAAAAAGTGAAGCTACCTGAATATCGTCCTCGCCGTACTGAAGAAGAAGTTAGACAACAATGTCCTTGGGCAACATTGGGTAAGCCTACAACACGCAAAAACAACATTATCACTTCACTTGAATTGGATGCGGAGAAGATGGAAAAAAACAACCTCCGATTTCAAGCTAAATATGCCGAGATTGAAAAAAATGAAGTGCGATTTGAAGAGACCAATTGTGACGATGCTGATTATCTGTTAGTAGCGTTTGGATCAGCAGCGCGAATTTGCCTTAAAACTATACAACTTGCCCGAGAAGAAGGTATCAAAATAGGATTGTTGCGACCTATTACGCTTTGGCCATTTCCAAGTAAAGTGCTGAATGAATATGGTGATAAAGTGAAAGGAATGCTCACAGTGGAAATGAATGCAGGTCAAATGGTAGAGGATGTACGTTTGGCAGTAAATGGAAAAGTGAAGGTGGAGCATTTTGGACGTCTTGGTGGAATTGTCCCTACACCAGACCAAGTATTAGAAGCATTGAAAGAGAAAGTATTAAATAAGTAAGAATCTTTTAAAGAGAAATATTAATACCTAATGAGTCCACAAGTAAGAAAAATAATTTTGATTCTATTTCTAATATCTGTCGTAGCAACGGTTGCTATATATTTTATTACAAATAAAGATATAACATACACGTGGATATCTGGAGGGGTTGCAGGTATGTTTTATATTATGTACCGATTTTCTAAATAACCTATGCTTTAGATTAGAAATAGCATTAAACAAAAAATGATATGAATAGCGAATCAATATTAAGTGCCGAAAATTTGGTTTATGCAAAACCTGAATTAATGAATGACAACCATATGCATTACTGTCCAGGTTGTTCACATGGTGTCGTACACAAGCTAGTTGCAGAGGTTATAAAAGAGATGAACATACAGGATAAAACCATCGGAATTGCTCCAGTTGGTTGTGCTGTATTTGCATATAATTATATCGATATCGATTGGCAACAAGCTGCACATGGTCGTGCACCAGCTTTGGCTACTGCTGCTAAGCGATTACTTCCCGACAAAATGGTTTTCACATATCAGGGGGATGGAGACCTTGCAGCGATTGGAACAGCTGAGACTATACATGCAGCCAATCGTGGAGAAAACATAGCAATTATTTTCATAAATAATGGAATATATGGTATGACCGGAGGTCAGATGGCTCCCACCACTTTGAAGAACATGAAAACTGCAACCAGTCCCGAAGGGCGTAATACACAAACGATGGGAAATCCTCTTAAAATTTTAGACTTGCTTGCTCTTTTGGATGGGGTTTGTTTGGCAACACGTCAAAGTGTTCATACTGCTGCTTCAATAAAGAGAACTAAACGAATGATCCGTAAGGCATTTGAAAACTCATTGGCTGATAAAGGAACTTCAATAGTAGAGGTTGTGTCAACCTGTAGTTCGGGGTGGAAAATGACACCAGTTCAGGCAAATGAATGGATGGTAGAAAATATGTTTCCTGTTTATCCAATGGGAGATTTAAAAAACGTTTAACTGTAAATTCGAAAACATAAAACATATGATACAAGAGATAGTGATTGCTGGTTTTGGAGGTCAGGGAGTTTTATCGATGGGAAAGATATTGGCATACTCTGGAATAATAGAGGATAAAGAGGTTTCGTGGTTTCCTGCTTATGGACCTGAACAAAGAGGAGGAACCGCCAATGTTACAGTAATACTGAGTGATGATCCAATCAGTTCTCCGGTATTAAATAGTTACGATGTTGCTATCATCTTAAATCAGCCATCCCTTGAGAAGTTTGAAAAGATGGTGAAACCAGGAGGGAGTTTAATATTTGACAGCTATGGAATAAATAATCCACCTACTCGTAAAGACATCAACATTTATAAAATAGAAGCAATGGATGCATCTATGAAGATGGATAATACACAGGTTTTCAATATGATTGTAATGGGTGGATTATTAAAAATATCTCCTATGGTGAGACTTGAAAACGTAATATTGAGCTTAAAGAAAACATTGCCAGAGCGTCATCATAGATTATTACCCATGAACGAAAAGGCTATAAAAAAAGGAATGGAGATAATTGAGCTTATAAGCGAAGCTGTATAAAGAACACAGTATATTTTAAAAATCTACTTTTCACTTGAAAAGCCGATGTGAGAGATTCATATCGGCTTTTTTTATAGCTCCTAACTTTGATATTCTTAAATATATTCATGAGCTTACTGTCTTTGACCTCAATTAGGATCTAATTTTTAATCGCGTAATCAAAATTCTCAAAATTTAGAATAGGGATAGGAGGTTGTCAAGACAACATCACATTTTAATAAATATAATATCAAACTCTAGTAATTTAAAAAAAATCCAGACAAGTAGAATAACTCATCTGGACCTAAAC
>DATERO010000220.1:0-2740 GCA_035271465.1 Dysgonamonadaceae bacterium
AAAAAGATAGATGAATTTATAACCGAAACTCTAAACGAAGATTTTGTTGATAAGGTTAAACAAATAAAAATAGAAAAAGCACCCTTGATGAACGAATATTGGAAATATACATTTATACTGCATGATGGGAGTGAAGTTATATCTTATGAAAAATAGATACATGATAAGGGGTAATAAATTTGGAACATACGAAGTTCAGGATATTAGAACAAGAGAATTATTATATGAAGGAAGTCAAGAAGGGTGCGAACTTGAAATTGATAGATTAGAAACCTTGCATAAACATATTAGAGATCAAATGGAGTATTTTAATGGCGATAAAGAAAGCAACATGGTTGATAAACCTAATCACTACATTGGAGATTTAGGATTAGAGGTTGAAACAGTATTAAGAAACTTTATACCAAGATATGAAGATGCTTATGTTGCACATCGAGTTGCAAGTGCCATCGAATATCTGCTAAGAAGTCCATTGAAGAATGGTACACAAGACTTAGAAAAAGCTAGTTACAACATACAACAAGCCTTAGAACACATCAAGAAAGGAGAATTAAATGAATAAATATCAAGAATCCATACATGAAATTGAAACATTTGTTAGAAACAAAAGTGAAGTCATTGAAGGTTCTTATCAAGGACAATTTTCACTAAATGTTTTACAAGAATTAGTGGATAAAGAAACACCTATGTCAGTTTCTTTTGAAGCTACTAAGCGTGAAGATGCTACTTGTCCTATGTGTAAGAATGTAGTTAGTGATACTATACAAGGACGCAAAGCTATACCACCATACTGTATGTTTTGTGGACAAAAAATAGATTGGTAAAAGGAGAAACAGATGAAAGTTAAAGTAGATGAAGCGACAATTCGTGAAAATAAGGCAAAGCTTGCATTGGCTAAATTGTTGGGCATTGATGGTTTTTGTGGAAATTGTGAGGTAGGGGTTACAAAGCCAGATAAATTTTGCCGTTCGTGTGGAGTGGAGTTGGGTTGGGAAATGGTAGTTTGGAGCAAGAAAGACGATGAATTTTGATAAGTATCACCACGATCCAGAAGATGCCCCTGTAACAGCAAAAACTGGAGGCATGCACGAAAAGTTTTGTGCAGGGTGTGGGAAATATATTATTGTTCTCCACCCTTCTACTTACTTATACAAAAAGAATTCTCCACCTCGATTCTACTGTACAAACAAATGTTGGAAACAAACATGAATGAACGACAGTTATCTTTATTCGAGTTACCGATACAAAATATTAAACATAATTTTACAGTTACAGAAGTTGATAAAGATTTAGAACCACTTATCCATAACATTGTCAATAAATTAGGCGAGAGATTAGAAGGTGTGATTAAGAATGATTTCCATATCAATCTTGATCAGAATGAATTGATTGATATCCTTGATAAATCTTTCGATGTTGAACAGCTTAATTATGGATGGAAACTGTATTACAAATCAAATGGCAAAACTCATGAGGTTTATGCAAGATTCGTAAATCAAACAACTTCAAAGAATGCAGATGCAAGGAAACACATTATTGACGGATTTAAATATTTAGAAAGGTGAGGTTTCAAGTTGAAAGAACATAAAAATAGAGTTGGTAATAAATTGAAATATGAATTATTTAACGACCATTTCCAAAATTATAAGAGGTATGCTATACCACGCGCTCAATTGGTAATTGCAGATATACCTTACAATTTAGGGAACAAAGCTTATGCAAGTAGCAATGAGTGGTATGTAGGCGGAGACATAAAAAACGGCGAAAGTAAAAAAGCAAACAAACAATTCTTTGACACAGATAGTGACTTTAGAATATCGGAATTTATGCACTTTTGTTCTAACATGCTAATCAAAGAACCTAAGGAGGTAGGTAAAGCGCCAGCAATGATAGTTTTTTGCGCAGAGCAACAAATGGACATGGTTAGACATTACGGAAAACAACACGGATTTAAAAATAATTATTCTCTATATTTCATTAAGAAAACAAGTCCTCAAGTTTTAAAGGCTAACATGCGAGTTGTCGGCGCTATGGAGTTTGCTGTAGTTCTCTATCGTGATAAGTTACCAAAATTTAATAACGAGGGGAAGATGGTCTTAAATTGGATAGAGTGGGAAGTTGATAACTCATACCCTAAATTGCACCCCACTCAGAAACCAATTCCAGTTTTTAAAAAATTGATAAGTATATTCACAGATATAGGTGATGTTGTAATTGATCCTGTCGCTGGGAGCGGTTCGACATTAAGGGCTTCTGCAGAGTTAAACAGAAACAGTTACGGTTTTGAAATTAAGAAAGATTTTTATAGAGAAGCTCAAGAGAAAATGCTTAGTCAAGTTCCTATGGCATTGAAAATATAAAGAAAGGTGAGGAAATGGCAACATACAGAGTAACAGCAAAAATCGCTTGCAACACATTAAACGGAATACCTTACATATTGTTAGAAGATGATGTTATTCAAGTCAAGTATGAGGACTCATTGTTCTTGTTCATAAAATTTTACAACAGAATGCTAATGGTAAATAAAGATGAACTAAAAAAACTGAAAGAGTTCCCAGCGAGGATATACCATGACTAAAGAATATGCAGTTTACAAAGGCGAAGAAATTCTGGCAATGGGAACACTCCAAGAGATAGCAGAGGAATTAAAAGTAAAGGTAAAGTCAATAAAGTTCTATGGAACAGAGTCTTACACAAAAAGAACAACCGATAACGCAAGACGTTTGGTTTGCTTAGATTA
>DATERO010000221.1:0-3009 GCA_035271465.1 Dysgonamonadaceae bacterium
CCTTGTAATCATTTGGTATATCAAGTAACTCACGCCACAAATCAACACAGTCTTTCATAACCTTTTCCCATCCTGGAGTTCGATGCGAAATTTCTAATATGCCAATACCAGTATTATCAAAATTATGAATTGCATCTATAGCAGCTTCAACTGCTGGTTTTGGTAAAACACATGGACCTGCATTAAAATTGTACTTTTTCATATAAAAAACGGGGATTAATATAATTAAATATAAGTTATTATATAGATTTTTCTATAACAAAAGAAGCTGATTAATTGCTTCATCATTAACAAGCAAAGCTATAATAATAATGTGAATCTTCAAATAAAAAAACATCTTTATTTAAATACTTTTCATTTACTTTTAACGATACGAAGCAAACTCTATCATTGACGGTTTCTTATATTTGTGTTATATTTGCATCGTTATAAAAAAACTGCTAATGAATCATCCACTTCCTTCAGCTTTACTCGAAAATTCCGTAAATGAATTTGCAAAATTGCCAGGAGTTGGCAGAAAAACAGCTCTTCGATTGGTATTGCACCTTTTGCGTCAAGACATATCTACTGTTGAAAGTTTTGCTGACGCAATTGTAAAGTTGAAGCAAGAGGTAAAGTACTGTAAATGTTGTCACAACATTTCAGACAGTGATATTTGCAGTCTCTGTTCCGATACGTCTCGAGACGCTTCAGTGGTATGTGTTGTTGAAAATATCAGGGATGTTATGGCAATAGAAAACACTGTACAGTTTAAAGGACAATATCATGTGTTAGGAGGAGTAATATCTCCAATGGATGGCATTGGTCCTTCAGATGTTGAGATTGCAAGTCTTATTGAAAGAGTAAAATCAAAAGAAGTAAAAGAGGTAATTTTAGCCTTAAGTGCAACAATGGAGGGCGACACCACCAATTTCTATATATATCGAAAGCTTGAACCCTTCGACATAAAAGTATCTATCATTGCTCGAGGAGTCTCAATTGGAAATGAGATTGAGTACACAGATGAAGTTACATTGGGCAGATCTATATTAAATAGAACGCCATTTAGAGAATCGTATAAACTCAATCAGAAATGAAATCAGAATCAATGATAAGCTCTTTGAAGTATCTATTTTATATAGTTTTTGGAATTCAAGTTATAGTATTTGTAAGTGTTGCTTTCAAGTGGATAGATTTAAGTAGCGAGGCAATAGTAGTTCCAGTAGCAATTGAGCGCTATGCTCTATTACTAACATTGGTTAGTATTCCGGCTGCACTAAAGCTCTTTTTTTATATAATGAAAAGAAACAAAGAGCTTCAAGATGAAAACGCTACAAACACTGTTTATGTGAGAGCTTTTATTGTGCGATTTGGCATACTCTTTTTAATTGCTTCAATTAATATTATTTTGTTTGCTTTTTCTTTCAATCAAAATTTTATGTTGTGTACGTTAATTACTTTCACAGCCTACCTTTTCACATATCCTTCTACAAAACATTTAATAAACAGCAGGGATAACAATTATTTAAACACAAAATAAAAATATGACTATTGCAATAGATTTTGATGGAACAATCGTTGAACACAAGTATCCTGAAATTGGACGCCCTATTCCCTTTGCTATTGAAACACTTCTTCAATTGCAAAAAGAAAACCACAGACTTATTTTGTGGACTGTTCGTGAAGGTAATTTGCTACAAGAAGCAATAGATTATTGTGCAGAGCGAGGGTTGCATTTTTATGCTAACAATGCAAATTATCCAGAAGAAGTTACTCCTTCTCCAAGAAAGCTGAGTGTTGATATGTTTATTGACGATAGAAATCTTGGAGGATTGCCTGATTGGGGTGTTATATACAAAGCAGTACAAGCCACTGTGAGAGGTGAAAACTCTTTCCAGGTAATAATGTCAGCTCAAGAAACGCAACAAGAGAGAAAACGCAGGAAAAAGAACATATTCTTAAGGATTGGTGAAGCTCTCGATTCTAAATAAGTATGAGCAATGAATAAATTTTTAGAAAGCGATATACTTTTTTTGCGCAGTCCCGAGCCAGAAGACTTGGAGGCGCTATATAGATGGGAAAATGACACTGATGTATGGAAATACAGCTCGGCAATTTCTCCTTACTCCAAATACGTTTTAAGACAATACATCGAAGATGCTCAAACTGATATATTTCAATCAAAACAGCTTCGATTCATGATTGTTTTGCATCATAATCATAAAGCTATAGGAACTATCGATTTATACGATTTTGATGCACTTAATAGCAGATCAGGTGTAGGGATATACGTTGATAAAGAGTGGCGTCAAAAAGGATATGCATCTCAAGCAATGCATCTTCTACAACAGTATGCATTTAACTTTCTAAAGTTAAATCAATTATATGCAGTTATCCCCGAAAGCAATAAAACAAGCTTGGATCTTTTCCAGAAATCAGATTTTTTAAAAACAGGAGTATTACAACAATGGGTCTCAAACAATAACACATTCGAAGACGCTATCATTGTCCAAAAAATCAACTCAAACAAAATATGAACGAAGACTTACGAAAAGCAGTTGAAGTATTAAAAAAAGGAGGTATCATTCTTTATCCTACTGATACAATATGGGGTATTGGCTGCGATGCAACCAATGAAGAAGCTGTTGAAAAGCTATTTGCTATAAAGAAACGAGAAAAGGATAAGTCAATGCTTATATTGCTTGACAATCCTGCAAAACTTCAAACATACGTTGAAGATGTTCCAGATATTGCTTGGGACCTAATTGATCTAACCGACAAACCGCTGACTATTATTTTTAATGGTGCAAAAAACCTCGCTTCAAATCTGATATGCGATGACAGCACTATTGGAATAAGAATTACCTCGGAGGACTTCTCGAGAGATTTATGCACGCGTTTCAGAAAGCCAATTGTTTCGACCTCAGCAAATTTTAGTGGAATGAAATCTCCACAGAATTTTAATCAAATTGACACTGAAATCATTGATCTAGTTGACTATGTAGTAGAGTATCGACAAAGTGAAATGAT
>DATERO010000222.1:0-14520 GCA_035271465.1 Dysgonamonadaceae bacterium
ATTTAGTAGAGATTAAGCAAGAGATTGATGAGGAGATGAGAGACTTTAAGAACTACACCTACGATCAGAGAGAAAAGTTTTTAACCGATGCCAATGAAGAATTGGACGAAATAAATGAGGAGATTGATGAGATGAAAGCCCAGCTCAAAAGAGCTGGCGATAATATTTCTGCAGAAACAAGAGCAGCATACGAAAAAGCAATCGTAGAGCTTGAGGTTATGAGAGATGCTTACAAAAAGAATGTAGAAGAGGTTGAAAATAGCACCAAAGATAATTGGGAAAAGACCAAAGAAGATGTTGCTAATACGTACGATAAAACAATGAACAGCATTAAAGATGGCTGGGAAGATTTGAAGCGTGGTGTAACTGAGGGAGTGAATAAGACAAAAGATAGACTTGATTAAAACGTTTAGTCTTTATTGTAATTATAAAAGTTCTGGAGTAGTTCTACTTCAGAACTTTTTTTGTTTTTGCTCTTTGTGATTATTTATGGCTAACACTTCTCCTCTTTTTATTCATAGATGAATCATCAACTAGTAATCTCATGTTTACGAACTTATTATGCTTTATTTCAATGACTCCCTTTTGGAAAATGCTCGCTTTTATCTGCTCCCTGAAACTCGCTTCCTGATCTGTCGAAATATACCATCTGTTACGCCAGCAAACCGCTTGAAATAGCATATTATATCTGTAGAGTTTGAAGCCGCAGCATCTACGCAAAGCTAAAATGCAAATAGCAAGGGTTAAACAATAGTATCTTTAGCGTGTTTAATTGGAAAATAAAAAAACTTTAAAAGATACTCGTTTGCAAAAGTGTATCTATTTCGAATCATTTTAAAATAATCAAACTATGTCATTACTCACTATTGTTCTATGTGTTCTTCTACCACCAGTGGCTGTATTTATGAAAACAGGATTGAGCGGTAAGTTCATAATAAATATAATTCTAACCATTATTGGTTGGATTCCCGGTGTGATACATGCGTTATATGTAAACAGATATTAGTGTATGTAATAGAGGCTTAGATACATTTAATTTGCTTTGCCATTCAATATATTACTGTTGTAATGACCAAATAACAGATAAAAATTATAACTTTGCATATACAATATAGCTAATCTGTAGATATATCTTTTTTAATGCAGATGAGGTTATAACTTAAATACAAAGAAATATCTTTTATGGCTAATTTTCCCTTTAGAGGAATGGGGGTTGCTTTGGTTACTCCCTTTAAAGAAGATAAAACAGTAGACTTTGAAGCGCTTAAGGGTTTGCTGGACTTTCATTTACAATCGGGAACCGACTTCTTGGTGGTATTGGGCACTACTGCCGAAACAGCTACTTTGGCACCAAAAGAGCAGCACGAGATTGTTCGTTTTGTTGTAAAGCATATTCAGGGCAAACTTCCTATAATTGTAGGGATGGGCGGGAACAATACAAAAGCCCTCATCGATATAGTGAGCTCTTTTAACTTTGAAGGCGTTCATAGTATTCTCTCAGTAACTCCATTTTACTCAAGGCCCGAGCAAGAGGGCCTGTATCAACACTTCAAGGCGCTTTCTGAGGCATCGCCTCTGCCAATAGTTTTATACAATGTTCCTAGTAGAACTGGTGTGAATATGACAGCCGAAACTACTTTGCGTATTGCACATGATTGTAAAAATGTAATTGCAGTAAAAGAAGCTCACCCTAATATTGAGCAGGTAAAAAAAATAATTGCAGGAGCACCCCTAAACTTTTCTGTGCTCTCGGGCGACGACCCAATGACAATTAATCTTATAAAAGAGGGTGGACAAGGTGTAATATCTGTTTTGGGAAATGCTTTTCCTGAAAAGTTTTCAACTATTGTACATGATGCTTTGAGAGGTGATATTGATAAAGCACAAGAGGCTTTTGATAGTATGAAACGCTGTTGTGAGTTGCTCTTTGTAAATGGCAATCCTGCAGGGGTAAAATGTGCACTCTACTTAATGGGCTATATCAAGAATGAACTTCGCCTGCCATTAGTGCCTGCAACAGAAAAAACCGAAATGGCCTTGAAACAAGAACTGAAGAGTTGCTTCAGGTAGCTTTAACCCAACTTTATTTATTAAAAAACAGATTTGTCACCCTACAAGTTAGACTTATAGGTAGACAAATAATTTTATAACCACAGTTATATAGTTCAATTTAATATATTTTGCAGTCTGTATATTCTGAAGTATCAATTTATTTTAGCTATTTTTGTAACAGACTTTAATCGCAAAAAAACACAAATTATGAAAAAACTATTATTGTACTCAACTACTTTACTTATGGCAACATCATTTGGTTGTACACAGCAGACAACCCAACACGAAGACAAAGGAATAGAAATTGCAAACATGGACACTTCTTATGTTCCAGGCGACGATTTTTATATGTATGCAACAGGGGGCTGGCAAGAAGCCAATCCTATTCCCGACGAGCACTCACGTTATGGAACTTTTGATAAGTTGCGCGAGAATAATCAAGAACAAGTACAGGGTCTTATTGAAGAGCTTGGTGCTGAAGACCACCAACATGGCACTAATGCACAAAAGGTGGGCGACCTATATAGCATGGGAATAGATGAGGCAAAGCTAAATGCCGAAGGATTTGAGCCTATTAAACCTATATTAGATGAAATTGAAGCAGCTACTTCAAAGAAAGATATTGTAAGACTAATGGCAGAGATAAACAGATCTGCTGCAAGTCCGTTTTTTGGGTTTGGTGTAGGCCCCGATACTAAAAACAGCACAATGAATATTGCACATATATATCAATCGGGTATTGGTATGGGTGGACGCGAATATTACACAGAACAAGATGACAAATCGAAGCATTTGCGTCAGGAGTATGTGAATATGATGCAAACCCAATTTCAAAATATTGGTTACACCGAAGCTGAGGCTGCGAAAGCTGCTAATGCTGCAATGAAAATTGAAACAGAGTTGGCAGAGAACCACTTTACTAAAGAGGAACGCCGTCAACCAGAAAAGAACTATCACAAAATAAAATTTGTAGACCTCGAAAAAGAAGTAGCTCCATTTGATTGGGCTTACTATTTTGAGCAAGTTGGCGCAAATGGTCTTGAAGATTTAAATGTATCGCAAATTGAACCAGTTAGAGCAGCTATCAATATCATTGATAAAGAGTCTATAGACAATCTGAAGAGTTATTTAAACTGGATTGTTATTCGTTCTTCGGCAAGCTATTTGAGCGATAGTTTTGTAAACACAAACTTCGATTTTTATGGTAAAACCATGAGTGGAAGCAAAGAAATTCGCCCACGTTGGAAAAGAAGTATCGATGCAGTAAATGGTGCATTGGGAGAAGCCGTTGGGCAGCTATATGTAGAGAGATATTTCCCCGAAGAGGCAAAAGAGAGAATGCTTACATTGGTAAACAATCTAACAGAATCACTAGGCGAACGCATATCTAACCTCGAATGGATGAGCAACGAAACCAAAGAAAAAGCTCATGAGAAACTAAGTACATTTATTGTAAAGATTGGTTATCCCGATAAATGGAAAGATTATTCATCGCTAGAGGTAAAAGACGATTCGTATTATGCAAATATGAAACGTGCATCAGAGTTTCGTTACAACGAAATGATGGCTGATTTGGGTAAACCTGTTGATAAAACAAAATGGCACATGTCGCCACAAACAGTAAATGCTTATTACAGCCCATCGTCAAACGAAATTTGTTTCCCAGCTGGTATTCTTCAGCCTCCATTTTTCTATATGAATGCTGACGATGCTGTAAACTATGGTGGTATTGGTGTAGTTATTGGTCACGAAATGACACATGGTTTTGACGACCAAGGGCGCAAGTTTGACAAAGAAGGTAACCTAAACGAATGGTGGACTGCCGAAGATGCAGCAAACTTTGACGAGCGAGCTAAGGTATTGGTAGATTACTTCGACAACATTGTGGTAATAGATACAGTGCGAGCAAATGGAACCTTCACTTTGGGTGAAAATATTGCTGACCATGGAGGTTTGCAAATTTCGCTTAATGCATATAATAAGACTAAAGAGGCCCAATCGGGTAAAGCTGTCGATGGATTCACTCCCGAGCAACGCTTTTTCCTCTCTTACGCTACTCTATGGGGTGGTAATGTGCGCGATGCAGAAATATTGCGTCTCACAAAAATTGATCCTCACTCATTGGGCAAATGGCGTGTAAATGGTGCTTTGCCACACATTGATGCATGGTACGATGCTTTTGATATAAAAGAATCAAACGCAATGTATCTTCCCAAAGAGAAGCGTGCATCAATTTGGTAAATAAAAGTAGAGGAACTAGAAACCTCAAAAGTTTATTCATTCATTTTAAATATATAATATGTTTTCAGGAATAGTAGAAGAAGCAGCTACGGTTGTAGATATACAAAAAGATAAAGGAAATGTACACTTCACTTTGAAGTGTACATTTACCAACGAGTTGCAAATAGATCAGAGCATTGCTCACGATGGTGTTTGTTTGACAGTGGTAAATATTAAAGACGACACCTATACAGTTACAGCCATACAAGAGACATTGGATGTATCAAAGTTGAGCGAGTGGAAGCTAGGTGATAAGGTGAACTTAGAGCGTAGCATGAAAATGGATGGCCGTCTTGACGGACACATTGTGCAAGGACACGTAGATCAAACTGCAATTTGTGAGAGTGTGAGAGAAGCCGATGGTAGTTGGTATTTCAAATTTAAGTACAACTTCGACAAAGAGATGGCTAAAAAAGGATACCTAACGGTAGATAAAGGTTCGGTTACTGTAAACGGTGTGAGCCTTACGGTTGTTAATCCTACAGAAGATACTTTCGAAGTTGCTATTATACCATACACTTATGAGTACACCAACTTTCATCAAATAGAGAAGGGTACAATGGTAAATCTTGAGTTTGATATAATAGGTAAGTATATTAGCAGAATTATTGCATTAAGAGAGTAAATTAATAAAAGCCGAAAGCAATGACTTTTTTAGATTTAGTTTCATCACGGCAGAGTGTAAGGGCATTTGACCCCGATCGTAGTGTTGAAAAAGAGAAAATAGAACGTATTATCGAAATAGCACGACTAGCACCTTCTGCATGCAATGCGCAACCATGGAGTTTTGTAGTGGTAGATGACCCTGAACTAAAAAATAAAGTTGCCGATGCCACCTCTTCTCGTGTATTGGGTATGAATCATTTTACAAAGCAAGCTCCTGTACATTTGTTGCTTGTTGAGGAAAAGGTTAATATTAGTTCGGGAATAGGGGGTTGGATAAAGAAAAAAGACTTTGCTCAAATGGATTTAGGCATAGTGGCTGCTCATATTGTGTTGGCTGCAGAAGCAGAAGGTTTGGGTACATGTATTGTAGGATGGTTCGACGAAGATAAAGTGAAGGACCTGCTACATATACCTGCTTCAAAAAGAGTGTGGCTAGACATAGTTGTTGGATATGGAACACAACCATTACGCAACAAAAACCGAAAAAGTGTTGATAAAATAGTATCGTACAACAGCTATAAATAATATATTGTGGGGCTGGAAGAACTTCAGAATATGTTTAAAAAATCAAAAACTCACCATAAGGTGAGTTTTTTTTATTTACTTTGTCCTTATTTACTTTATAGATAGGTGTAAATCATAGCATATTTTGCAAGTATGCGATGACTTATATGCTTGTCTTGTTTTATTTAAACAGCATATTTGCTACGTTTGTAGTGCAATAACAATATAAATATGCAATATTTGCATAAACTAATAATTTAGAGATACAAAAAGCATAGTCTTTTTCTTTTTCATAGAAGCAACAGAATGAACAAACAGAAACGTTTCTTATTATCGCTCATCATATTTGTCACACTTATAGGCACATCGTCAGCCCAGAATGTTGGCGTTGACTCTCCGTATGGGAGGTATGGTTATGGTGTGCTTTCAAAACCCGCTTTAGGAGCAACAGAGTCAATGGGAGGTATTAGTTATGGCGTTAGAAGAGGCTGGAGTATAAACCCTGGAAACCCTGCGTCGTATTCTGCTGTAGATACTCTAAACTTTACTATGGAGATGGGTGTATCGGGTCAGTATTCTAAGCTGTCGGATGGTTTAAATAATCAATCTTTCCAAAATGGTAATTTCGATTACCTTGCTTTTCAATTTCCAGTGTATAAAAATGTTGGTATGAGCGTTGGCCTACTACCTTATTCAAAAGTAGGGTACGATTTTGGAAGAGATATATTATCTGATGAAATAAGCTACCGTGAAACATTTTCCGGCTCGGGTGGGCTTAGCAAAATATATGGTGGTATAGCTTATGCTCCAATAAAACAACTCTCTGTGGGTGCAAATTTGTCTTATTTGTTTGGAAAGATTACTCACTCGCAAGATATACCCGCATTAGGACAAACTGGTGAAGCATCCAATAGATTAGCCGCTAATTCGTTTACTATAAAAAACGTAATGTTTGATTTAGGAGCTCAGTTTACTTATCCTATCGATGATAGACGATCGATGACATTGGGTGTTGTATATACTCCAAGTGTAAAAAATGAAACAACGGTTTTCTCTACCGATTATTTATACTCGGCAACAGGCACTCAGTTACTTCCTAGCGATACATTATATAATCAGTCTTTTGATTTGCCCGAAACATTCGGAGTTGGTTTTTCATACAGCTCAATCAACTGGTTGGTTGGTATTGATGGTACTTTCCAGAAATGGGCCAATGCTAAATATCCCGACGACTTAGATAATATGACACTTGGCACTCGTTTCAACGATAAGTATAGTGTTGCTTTAGGTGCCGAGTATGTAGCAGACCCCGTCAACCGCAACTTTTTTCAACGTGTTCGTTTTCGTGGAGGTTTGTCTTATTCAAACTCTTATACCAATACAAAGGTATATGACCCAATTACTAGCATGAGCTTGGGAGAGCATGGTTACAAAGAGTATGGTGTGAATGTAGGATTCGGGTTGCCATTTCGCGACATGATTAGTGGCAGAATATCAATGGTCAATTTAGGTTTTGGTTATTCTATCATGGACCCCGAGCATAAATACATGATTAAAGAGGAAATGTTTAAAGTTTCAGTAAATATAAATATCAACGAATTTTGGTTCTTTAAACGTCAGTTTGACTAATATGTGTAGAGCACATTAAACTTTTGAATTAACATAACGTCAAAGATACTAACAACGAAAAAAGAACACTTAAAAACAAATAGAAATGAAAAAGTTAATTTTAGCAATTATTCTTGCGTCAATTGCCTTTCTTGGAGTGAATGCTCAAAAAGCAAACTATGATCCAGTAAACGCCCCTTATGGACATGGACAAGATAGTGTGAAGTGTATTACCAATTTAAGTCTTATGTCTACTGCTGCTAAAGCAGAAAACTATAAAGATGCAATTAAGTCATGGGAGTCTGTTTATAACAACTGTCCAGCATCTAGTAAAAACATTTATATCTACGGGCCTCGTATTTACAAAGCCCTAATTGAAAAAGAGACAGATGCAGCCAAGAAAAAGGAATACGCAGATTTAATAATGGAAATATATGATAAGCGTATGCAATATTTTTCCAGTTCCGACTCAAAAGGTACCATCTTGTGCTACAAAGCTTCAGATTATAAAGAGCTAATGGGCGATGAAGCAGACAACAACGTTGTTTATAAAATGTTGGGTGAAGCTGTTGAAGATATGAAAAGTGAATTGTATCCATCAGTTGCTTTTTACGATTACATTATTGCGTCATTCTATGTGTTTAGAGAAGATAATGCAAAAAAAGATCAGTTTATCAACGATTACTTCCGCACATTAGAATATATGGAAAAAGCTATTGAAACTGCTAATGCAAATAATGATGTTGACAATGCAAACTATTTAACTGCAGTGAAAGAAAGTGTTGAAACTGTTTTTGTAAATAGTGGTGCTAGTGATTGTGAAACATTGCAAGAGTTTTACTTAGCTAAATTTGAAGCTAATAAAAACAACGAAGAGTTCTTGAATAAAGCGCTTGGTGCATTATCTCAAATTGGATGTAACGAGTCTGACTTCTATTTTGATCTTTCAGAAAATTTACACAGATTGAAGCCATCTGCCAACTCAGCATTAGGTTTGGCACAAAGAAATCTTCAAAACAAGGATTATGAAACAGCCATGAAGTATTACGAAGAAGCTTCTCGTTTAGAAGTAGATACAGATAAAGCAAGTGGCTATATGATGACATTGTCTCAAATATTGTTCTCACAAAGACGTTATTCACAAGCAAGACAAGCAGCTTATGAAGCATTGAAATTTAAGTCGAACAATGGAGATGCTTACATATTAATTGCACAGATGTATGCTTCAAGTGCTCAAGGAATTTTTTCTGAATCAGAGAAAAGAGGTTTAGTGTTTAGTGCGGCTGTTGACAAATTGCTAAGAGCTAAAGCTGTTGACCCAAGTGTTTCATCTGAAGCGAATAAATTAATAAATCAATACTCAGGCTACTATATGGAGAAAGAAGATGCATTTATGATGGGTCTTAAAGCTGGAGAATCTGTATTTGTACCTGGTTGGATAGGTGAAACTACAACTATACGCACAAAGTAAATTTTGTAGGTAAAGAGATAAAGTAGTAATTAAAACACATATAATAGTTGAAAAACTTATTAAAGATGAAATCAAATAGCATAACAATCGGTATAGTAGCGATTGTTATGCTGTTTTTTTATACTGCCTGTGGCAGTAAAGAAGCTGAAACAATAGATATTCAGTTCGATCCTGAAACAACGCCTTCTATGACCACCGATAGTGTAACTACACTTATCTCCGACTCGGGCATAACGCGATACAAGTTGGTGGCAGATAATTGGCAAGTGTTTGATAAAGCAGAGGAACCATTTTGGTATTTTCCAGAAGGAATATATTTAGAACGGTTCGACTCCTTGTTTCAAGTTGAAGCTAAGATTTTGGCCGATTCTGCATGGAATTATACCAATAAAAGACTTTGGCGATTGAAAGGTAACGTTGACATTCGGAATATGGAAGGGGAAATGTTTTTGAGTGATGAGCTTTTTTGGGATCAAAAGGAAGAGCGAGTTTACTCAGATAAATATATTCAAATAAAACGTGGCGACACAGAGTTGAAAGGATATGGGTTTGAATCGAACCAAGCCATGACTGAGTATCGTATCTTTCGTCCTCACGATGGTAGAATACCTTTTAAAGAAGAACCTGTTAACCCCGACCTGGAAGCCATAGAACCAGACTCAATGAAAATGATAGATGAATGATTCGGTTGCGATACACCTTTGGACTGTATCTCTTATATTGTCAGTGTTTTTCTCCGGAATGGAAATTGCTTTTGTCTCTTCCGATAAGCTACGCTATGCACTAGACAAAAAAAACACAAATCCAATTGATTACATTCAGCGGGTGTTTTTTAGTCATCCACGTAAGTTTTTATCTACACTTACAGTTGGAAATCTTTTGGTGCTCATTCTTTTTGTATATACTACTATTGATCTTTCTAATGATTATATTCATCAAAATATAACAACAAATACTCCTTTAACGCTTTTCTTACAAGCGTTGGGGGCCTCCTTTATTATTTTAGTGACAGGGGAGTTGTTGCCTCGTGCCATATTTAAAAACAACTCCAACTTGTGGGTCAAAATCCTTTCTCTGCCTGCATTTATCTTTTACTTGTTGCTCTATCCCATAATCACCGTGTTTGCTTCTATGGGCAGTGCATTGCTACGATTAGTAGGCATCAGATTCAATCCTTTGGAAGAGAAAGCCCTTGGTAGGGTAGAACTTAATTCTTATGTAAAGCAAGGAATAGAAGAAGCACCTTTAGAAGGTGGCAGAGATTCGGAGGTGAAGATATTTAGAAATGCACTCGACTTTTCATCAGTCAAACTTCGCGATTGTATGGTTCCACGCACCGATATTATTGGCATAAGCAAAGATGCAGATGTAGACGAACTGAAAGACACATTTATAGAAACAGGTTTCTCTAAGATACTTGTCTATGAAGACGATATCGACAATATTGTTGGATACATTCATATATGGGAGATGTTTAGCAATCCATTAGACTGGACTACTCAAATAGCTTCTATATCATTCTATCCTGAAAGTATGCTTGCCAAGAACTTGATGAGCGAATTGCTACAACAGCACAAAACAATAGCGGTGGTAGTAGATGAATTTGGCGGAACATCTGGCATTATTACAACAGAAGATTTAGTGGAAGAGATTTTTGGGGAAATAGAAGACGAATATGATATAAACACGAATATAGCAACTAAGGTATCAGAGAATCATTACAAGATATCGGGTCGCATGGAAATTGACCAGCTAAATGAGCTTTTCGATTTCAATTTGCCGCAAGACGATGATTACTCAACCATTGCTGGCTATATACTACATCATATACAACGTTTCCCTAAAATTCACGAGAATATTGTTATTGATAATTACACATTCAAGATATTGAAAGTAACAGAACGTAAGATTGAAATTATAGAGTTGATTTTAAATCAAAATAATCAATATAGGTAGAGAGGCTTTATTATTGAGAATAAATGGATTTGTTTTAAATATTTTCCGTTATCTGCTTAATATTTACTATCTTCGTGCCCTTATTGAAACAACTATTTAGTTAAACATATTAATTTAATAAAAGGTAATTGTAAATGGCTACTTTACAGAAAATTAGAAATAGAGCCGGTCTCCTCATTGCGGTAATCGGTGTTGCTTTATTGGCATTCATTTTAGGAGATTTATTGACTTCGGGTAATACTTTCTTCCGTAAGTTACAGGACAAAGCATTTGTTGTGGACGGTGATATTGTCTCAACAGGAGAGTACTTCGACAGAGTGACAGAGTGGGAAGATTTTCAGAAAATGATTAGTGGAGAATCATCACTTGACGAGGCTACTACATCTCAGGTACGCGATATTGTGTATCAACAAATGATAAAAGAACGTCTGTTGGATGTGCAAGCCGAAAAGTTAGGCCTTGCTGTATCTAAACAAGAGCTGAATGATTTAGTGCACGGAGAATTTATTTCTCCTTTGTTGCAACAGCTTCCACTATTTGTGAATCCCGAAACAGGAATGTTTGACAGAAATCAGCTCATTCAGTTTATTGCTACAATAAACACAGACGAAAGCACGATTCCCGTAGAGCAAGTTCAAATGGTGAGACAGTACAAATCTATTTGGTTGTTTTTAGAGAATCTAATTAAATACCAACGCTTAGAAGAGAAGTATGCTGCTTTATTGTCGGCTGCTGTTATATCAAATGATGTAGAGGCTAAAGCTACTTTTGAGCATTCGCAGCAAAGTGCAGATATTTTGTATGCAGTGCAAAACTACTTTACTATACCCGACTCTGTAGCCAATGTTACCGATGCCGATATTAAAAAGTATTACAACGAATACAAGCACCTTTTTACTTCTGATGTGCCAACTGCAAAAATAACATACTTCTCAAAAGAGATCGTTCCAAGTGATGAAGACTTTGATGAAGTAGAAGCTTTGGCTCCTGAGGTGTACGAAAGATTGCTTACTACTACCAATGTAGCAGCTGTAGTTTCTGAATACTCAGACCGTCCTTTTATAGATGCGTATCTAGCAAGTAATTTACTAACAACCGATGAGCGTTCGTTTGTTGAGTCTGCGGAAGTATCTGATGTTTACGGACCTTTTAGAGATGGAGACTCTTTTAAACTATTTAAATATATAGCTAAAACTGTTGCTCCTGACTCTGCAAGAATCAGCATGATTGGTATTCCACAGTCTATGTCTAATGATTCTTTAGTAACTGCATTTATTGATAGTTTACACACAGAAATTAATGGCGGTGCAAATTTTGCTGATGTTGCCAATAGCCTCAATCCACAGTCAAATGGTGGTGAAATAGGTTGGGTGCGCGAAATAGATTTAGCACAAGCAGGTCCAGATGTAGCACAAAATGTATTTGCAACTTCTGCAGGTTCGGTAATTAAATTAAAAATGCCAGGACAACAAGCATTAATCTATGTAGAAGAAAAAACAGCTCCTGTTGCAAAATATAAACTTGCTGTAGTGAATATGCCTGTTATTGTTGGCGATAAAACTCAAAACAACATCGACAATGAGTTAAATCAATTTGTATCTGACCCCGAGGTTAAAACAAACTTTGCAGATAAGGCCCGTGAGTTAGGTTACAGTGTTGTTCCTGCTTACACAGCTTCAGCTACAGATCATACATTGGCGCAAATACCAAGTACGCGTCAAGTACTAAGCTGGGCATTTAATGAAAAAGAGGGAGCAGTAAGAAAATTCGACCTTTCTAAAAGTAGAATCATAGCAAGAGTTGATAGATTAATTCCTGCCGGAATTGCTCCTTTATCCGAAGTTACAGCATATATTAAGGCTGTACTTTTGAATGATAAAAAAGCAGAAGTAATAATTGAACAGTTAAAATCTAAAAATCCTTCAACATTGAACGATTTTGCACTAGCAATGAATTCTCAAGTAGATTCTGTGAGATTTGTTGACTTCAACACAGAGAATATTACCTCTTTAGGTAATGAGCCTATTATTAATGCTTACGCAGCTTATGGGCAGTTGAATAGTGTTGTAGGCCCACTAAAGGGCAACAGAGGCGTGTTTGCTCTTCAGGTTATCAATCGTGAGCAATCTCAAGAAGCGTACAATGCAGAGACTGTTAAGGCGCAACTTCAAGCAAACACTATGTACCGTTTACAAACACAAGCAGTAGAGGTGTTGAAAGATAAAATGAAAGTTATTGACTACAGATATAAGTTTTACTAGGCCATACTTTGGTTATACCAAACAGCTAGTAATTACAAAACAAAAAACGTTAGAAGAGATTCTAACGTTTTTTTTGTGCTTACCTCACCAAGCCGAGATGCCAATTAGCAGTAGGTTAATATTAGTTGTGTATCGACGCTCTTTAGTTATATTTATAAGAGCTGAGTTATCTATGGGCTGATGGAAATGTTAGTGGTTTGTATAATCTACCACGGTAGATTATACAAACATGTCATGAAAATTGAATCTACCACGGTAGATTTGTTTAGACATTATTAGTGTCCGCTAAAAGTTTTTCTTGAGCTAAATACTAAAAAAGTAAAAGGGCTGGTCTTCAAATGAAGAAACCAGCCCTAAACGTCTTATCTTAGTATCGCCAAACACAAAGAATTAAGACATGAGCAAAAGTACACATTTTATCGGACAGCCATTACTAGGACAGCTATTATCTTTTATTGATCATGCTAAAGTCCTTAACATCAGCAAAGAGCATGGTGGAGAGCACTATGTCAAGCATTTTGACGGATGGCATCATCTCGTTACCATGCTCTACGCAATCATTATGAGGTTTGATTCATTGCGTGAGATACAAGCCTCCATGGCTGTTGAATCAAGAAAGTTATCGCATTTGGGATTAACTAAAATACCAAGGAGAAGCACGCTCTCTGATGCAAATAAAAGGAGACCAGAGGAGGTCTTTGGAGCGATATATAGCACACTATACCATAAATATAAAGGAGTTCTTTCGTCGGACAGCCGAAACCACAGGAGTGATCCTGGTTGGCTTAAGAAATTAAAAATAATGGATTCTACAACTATCAGCTTGTTCTCCAACATAGTCTTTAAGGGGGTTGGACGCAATCCCAAGAGAGGAAAGAAGAAAGGAGGATTAAAGGTACATGCCATAATAAATGCCAATGAAGGTGTGCCTTGTGATGTGCAATATACATCAGCAGCCACCCATGACCACTTCTTACTTTGCCCCTCTAAACTCAACCGAGATGATATAATTGCATTGGACAGGGCTTATATCAATTATGATAAATTTGAGGAGATGACTCATCGGGGTATCGTGTATGTTACCAAAATGAAGAAAAACTTGGTGTTTGAGGTTCTTGATGATGTTATTTATCAAAATAGATGTGGTAAAATGGCCGTCAGAGTACAACACATTGTATTCACTAAAAAGACTAAAGAGGTGATTATTAAACACCATGCACGAATCATTACATACCCAGATATACAAAAGAAAAAACTCATTTCCTTATTGACTAATGACTTTGAAATGCCTCAAGAGGATATTATAGAAATTTATCGCAGGAGATGGATAATAGAGAGCCTTTTCAAACAACTCAAGCAAAACTTCCCTCTTCGTTACTTTTATGGTGAAAGCGCCAATGCTATAAAGATACAGGTTTGGTGTACATTAATAGCCAACCTATTGTTAATGCTGATTAAGTGCAGCGTGAGGAAGTCTTGGAGTTTCTCGGGATTAGCCACAATGATAAGGATTCTTATGATGTACTACGTAAATTATAAAAGCATACTTGAGTATCCAGAAAGAGATTGGGACGTGATGATAGAAGAAGTCATCAGGCCACCTAATCACCCATCGCTTTTTGATTAGTAGGCTTGGAATAAAAAATGCACTTTTCAATCACCTATTCATAAGTGATTGAAAGATGCATTATGAGGTTTCTATGTTTTTAGCGGACACCAATA
>DATERO010000223.1:0-11050 GCA_035271465.1 Dysgonamonadaceae bacterium
ATACTTTTTAGACGTGTGTGAGGAAAAAGAAAGACTCATGTTGACATGAGTTTGATGATTAAGAATAATAAATAAGGCAATAAGCTTATGATTGCAATGAGCTATAACTGTTTCTAAGTCCTTTAAAAATATTTCGAGCTGCTTTCGGGTGCAAATTGGTTGAAATAAATAAAATCAAGCCATTGTGAGGACCATATAGGTTGAAAAAAATAAATTCAAGCTATTGTGAAGACCATATTGGTTGAAATAAATAAATTCAGCCAATTGTGAGGACCATATTGGTTGAAATAAATAAATTCAAGCCATTGTGAGGACCATATTGGTTGAAATAAATAAAATCAACCAATTGTGAAGACCATATTGGTTGAAATAAATAAAATCAACCAATTGTGAAGACCATATTGGTTGAAATAAATAAATTCAGCCAATTGTGAAGACCATATTGGTTGAAAAAAATAAATTCAATCAATTGTGAAGACCATATTGTAAGAATCAAATAATTTCAGCCAATTGTGATTTCCATATTACAGGAAAACGCAAATAAAGGACTAAACTTAAAATAACATAGAACAATCACGCTTACAAAGCTTACAAAAAAAGATTCATGCATCTGTATAAAGATTGCAATACAATAGTAGTTAAATTAATTAAGTGCTACATGTCAAAAGATATTGTCTATAGCCAGTTTCTCTTATTCGTGGTAGTTTTTGGCTTTCTTTTTTCTTGCAAATACATTCTATAGCTATTTGAATTAATTAATGTACTTTTGTTGTCTCAAATCATTTTAAAATCAGACTATACAACGTGATTTATCCAGATAATTTCGAATATAAAATAGAGTTTTACAAAATAAGACAACTGTTGTCAGCCACCTGCCTTAGTACGCTTGGAAAAGAGAAGGTAGAGGAGATGCAGTTTTCAACTTCGTTTGATGAAATAGAGTTGCAACTGAATCGTACCGATGAATTTGTACATATTTTGGAAGATGAAGATACATTTCCTTCCGATCATTTCTACGATGTACGCACCATGTTGAAACGCATTCGGGTTATTGGAACATGGATTGACATCCCTGTAATGTTTCAACTCAAACGCTCCTTGCAAACCATCAATTCTATTGTTTCATTTCTACGAAAAGAGGACGAATCTGATCCTGTTTATCCCAACTTGAGTTCGTTGACCGACAATGTTGTGGTCTATCCCGAAATAACCAAACGCATCGATTCAATAATTGATGCAAATGGTGATATCAAAGACAATGCTTCTTCTCAATTGGCTGACATTCGCCGTCAATTGGCAAATGCAATTAACAGTATCTCCAAAAACCTTCACACCATTTTGCGCAAAGCACAAGCAGAGGGGTATGTTGATAAAGATGTAAGCCCCTCTATGCGCGATGGACGCTTAGTAATACCAGTGAATCCCGCCTACAAAAGAAAAATAAAAGGTATAGTGCATGACGAATCAGCATCGGGTAAAACAGTTTTTATTGAACCAGGCGAGGTTGTAGAAGCAAATAATAGGGTGAGGGAGCTTGAAAATGATGAACGACGTGAAATTATAAAGATACTCTCTGCATTCACCGATTACTTACGACCCTATTTGCCCGACTTGTTGGAATCGTACGAATTTTTAGCTCAAATTGATTTCATCCGTGCTAAAGCCAAATTTGGATTGCAAATAAATGCTATCAAACCAGCTATTGATAACAAACAACAGATAGATTGGGTGCGTGCTTACCACCCATTGCTCTATCTGGCACTCTCAAAACAACAAAGGAAAGTCGTACCGTTGGATATTACTCTGCAAGATGAAAATAGGATACTCATCATTTCGGGTCCTAATGCTGGAGGTAAATCGGTTTGTTTGAAGACCGTAGGGTTGCTTCAGTATATGGTGCAGTGTGGATTGATGATTCCTGTGAAAGAGAACTCCAATGTGGGTGTTTTTGACGATATCTTCATTGATATAGGCGATGAACAATCAATCGAGGATGACCTTTCTACTTATAGTTCGCACTTATTGAACATGAAGTTCTTTGTAAAGAACTGCAATGCAAAGTCTCTTTTATTGATAGATGAATTTGGGAGTGGTACTGAACCCGAAATTGGCGCAGCTATTGCAGAGGCATTGTTGGAACGATACAACGCAAAACAATCTTTTGGTGTTATAACTACGCATTATCAAAACTTGAAGCATTTTGCCAACGAAAACGAAGGTGTTGTGAATGGCGCAATGCTGTATGACCGTCATTTGATGCAACCCTTGTTTACGCTTTCTATTGGAAACCCAGGTAGTTCTTTTGCTGTAGAAATTGCACGCAAAATTGGATTGCCCGAAGAGGTTATTGCCCATGCATCAGAGAAAGTGGGAGGTGATTACATCAATATGGATAAATATTTGCAGGATATTTCGCGCGACAAGCGCTATTGGTCACGGAAACGTGATGAAATAAGGCGCGAAAGCAAACGTTTGGGTGAAGTAACTACAGACTATGAAAGCAATCTTGAAGATATCAATCGCCAGAAAAAAGAAATACTGTCGAAAGCCAAGGAAGAAGCCAAGCAACTCTTAGCAGAAAGCAATGCCTTAATTGAAAACACGATTCGTGAAATTCGTGAGTCGCAAGCCGACAAAGAACGTACCATGCAAGCACGGAAATCACTGAGCGATTTTAAAACAAAGGTAGAGCAGAAAGAAGAAATAGCACCCAAACCGAAAAAGAAGCGTATAAAACAAGTGCGTAAAGCTATTCCAGAGCAGAACAAGCTGCAAGCAGGAGATTTTGTACGGCTGGAAGGACAAACATCTGCTGGAAAAGTGATAGAAGTTCATGACAAAAAAGCAACAGTAGCATTTGGGATGTTAAAATCGACTATCGATTTAGAGAAACTGGAGCGAGTGAGCAAAAATCAAATCAAAAAAGACGACACTAACAGACACTCTTATAATCAGTCATCGTCCGATATTATATATAACAAAAAACTCGATTTCAAACAGGAAATTGATGTGCGTGGTATGCGTGTTGATGAAGCCCTACAAGCAGTAATGTACTTTATCGATGATGCCATTCAAGTAGGAGTGGGACGCGTACGTATATTACACGGAACTGGTACGGGTGCATTGCGCCAGGTTATTCGCGAATATTTGAGCACAGTAAATGGGGTGAAAAACTATCGGGATGAGCATGTGCAGTTTGGTGGTTCAGGTATAACAGTTATTGAGATGGATTAATGGCTTGATATTACATCCCATATGTGTGAATCGAAGCTCAAAGATACTTTCTTGAAAGCTACATATAAAAAAAAGAGTCTCGGAACTTTATTTTACTATCTTTGCCCAATTAGTAACATAATCTTACACATTAACTGATAATTTTGAGCAATGATTAAATACACAAAAGCCTTTTGGACTGCAAACATTGTAGAGCTTCTTGAGCGTTTGGCTTATTATGCGGTCTTTATAGTTATTACCCTCTATCTGTCGAACGTTTGGGGCTTCTCTGACATTGAAGCTGGTGTTATTGCTGGTGTGTTCTCGGCATCGCTCTATTTGTTGCCCACTTTTGCAGGTGCATATGCTGATCGCATAGGATTTAGATCGGCCATTATTTTAGCTTTTGCTCTCCTCACCATTGGCTATGGTGGCCTCGGACTGCTACCTACATTGTTAGAAAGTGCAGGATTGGTGGAGTATGGTATGACGACTACATTTACAGGACTCAACGAAAGTTGGCTTAGGTGGTCAATCGCACCTGTTTTGGTATTTGTTATAATTGGAGGGGCTTTCATCAAAGCTGTTATATCGGGCACCATTGCACGTGAAACTACAAAAGAGAATCGAGCCAAAGGCTATGCCATCTTCTATATGATGGTGAATATTGGAGCATTCATTGGAAAAACTGTCGTAGACCCACTTCGTAGAAGTATGGGTGATCAAGGATTGGTGTATCTTAATTACTTCTCGGCTTTCATGACTTTTGCAGCATTCATATTGGTTATTTTTTTCTACAAATCAACCAAGACAGAAGGACAAGGCAAAAGCTTTGGCGAGATTGGTCGCTCTATGTTGAAAGTAGCCTCCAATGGTCGATTGATGTTGCTTATGATTATCATTAGTGGTTTCTGGTTAATTCAAAGCCAAATGTATGCCACCATGCCCAAGTATGTTATCCGCTTAATTGGTGAAGGGGCTTCACCCGGTTGGTATGCCAATGTGAATCCTCTGGTTGTTTTTCTTTCTGTTAATTTTGTAACTTCATTTATGAAGAATAGAAGTGCAATTAACTCCATGCTTATCGGTATGTTCATTATTCCTGTCTCGGCATTGGTCATGTCATTCGGAAATCAATTTGATGTACCATCTATTTTGGGTATGCATCCCGTTGCTTTTATGATGATTATTGGTATTGGTATGCAAGCTCTTGCAGAATGCTTTATTTCACCTCGCTATTTGGAGTATTTCTCATTACAAGCTCCTGCTGGAGAAGAGGGATTGTATTTAGGATTTAGTCATTTACACTCTTTCTTTTCGTTTATGGTTGCATTCGTTACGGGTGGTTTCTTATTGGATAAGTATTGTCCAGATCCTCGTTTATATATGGATGTAAATGGTGTTATCGATCGAGCTTCTTATTCACTTGCCACTGCAAATGCACATTATATATGGTATTACTTTGTAGGGATAGGGGCAATATCGGCAATCGCATTGATTATTTATGCACGAGTAACCCGTAGTAAATAAACCTAATATAAAGAGTTATCGCTTGATGTTGTTTATATAATGTCTTTTAGCTTATACTATTTGGTTGAAGGCGTATTTATTTATACCTATATTCGAGAGAAAAGAGGAGTGCTAAGAACATGATGTCAGTAGCCAGAGGTTAAATTAACGATGGAATATATGAAATAACTTAAAAATAATTGTATCTTGTAAAGCAGTAAATTTAATACACCTACTTATTAATGAAAAAAGAAAGATACGATATTGAGTTTGTATTAGGGAATGCTTCTCAGCGAAGTCTTTGGCGGATGTTAACTGAGCCAACAGCATTACAAGAGTGGTTTGCAGACAAAGTGATGCTGCATGATAAAACTATTTTCACTTTTATTTGGGATAAAAAAGCCATGAATGCAGAAATGGTGTTGAAAAAACCGATGACGCAAGTACGATATAGTTGGTTATTGGAAGACACCCCTAACACATACTTCGAGTTTAAAATACACAAGCAGGATCTTACAGGTGATGTGTCGTTAGAAGTTTCAGATTTTGCCTATTCTACGGATAAAGAGGATTCTATTTTGTTATGGCAATATCAAATAGATCAATTAAAAAGACGACTTGGTATTTGAATTTGTATACAGATGATATGAACAAAGCATGTGTGTATGAATATTCATCAAATGAATTATTATTCAATAAAGCTTGATTTCTCTTTGTGATAAAATCACTAAGAAGGTATTTTAGTGAAGTAAGTAAATCCCCAAATTGACAACATTTTTGTTTGCTCCAATGTTATTGAGTGTAATGAGTGACATTGCTCTACATCCATCGATAAGAAGCAATAGTAGCATCACAACAATTGAACAATTCAATTGAAGTTATTTGAACAAATAAACATCACAGGGTTTTGTTTATGTGTTGAGAGTTGAAATGGAAAGCAGTTTGATTAAATAAAGTATGGTATGTATTTAAATATTTAAACAATAATAATTATGGCAATTTTTGGTAAATCGTTCACCGACATAATGAGTGAAGTAAGGGTTATGATTGATGCATTAAATAGAGTTGGAAGCACAGCAGATGATTTTCCTATGGGTTTGGGTTCAACTTTTATAGATGAAATAACTGCATCACGTGAGAAAGCTTTAGCATATAATACAGAAATTGAAGAATTGAAAGCTGAGCTTGCAGCAAAAAATGTGCAGCTAGATGATGAAATGAAAAAAGTGAAGAAGCTTTACTCGGAAGCTAAAGATAAAGTAAAGGAGGGTGTTCCTCAAGAAGGATGGAGCGTCTTTGGAATTACTGACAAAAAGTAACTTCCAATTTTTTTGTTGTCTAATTATCATAGCTCTTTAATATATAGGAAGTAAGTACTAGAAGTTAAGGAAGTCAGGGATGTGACTGGGAATTATGTAAATTCAAAATTGACATTGAATTTATAGCCAAACCTCAATACAATCTATGCTGCAAATCATTTAATTGTATTACTCGCAATCTTCACATAATTATAATATATGCCAAACCTGTTGAGCTAATCTCCATGAAAACATTGACCGAAACACTAAAGCATAGCAATGGGCTTTAAATTTTAAGATAATCAGGTATTGAAAACAAATTAAATAGTTTAAATTTGTTTCAAAAATATTCTAAATGGAAAGTTTTAAGATAATTGAGATTGTTGCGGTAGTATTTGGTGTATTAAGTGTGTGGTATGCTCATAAAGAAAATATTTGGGTCTTCCCTTTTGGTATTATCAATGTGCTTATTTACATCTATATTTGCATTTCAGCAAGACTGTACGCCAATGCAGGTATCAATGTTGTGTACTTTCTAACCAATGTATTTGGGTGGTACAATTGGACGCGCAATAATGATGAACAAGGTGGCTTGCAAATATCCCGTAACTCTCTGAAACAAAATGTGCTTTGGCTGATATCAGCAATTGTTATGTACGGTGTCATTGTGTGGATATTGCGCATAGCCCATCATGCAGATATTGAATACCTGAACTCGATATTGCCTTGGATTGATGGGATGAATACTTCGTTTTTTTTATGTGCAACTGTTTTGATGACTATGAAAAAGATAGAAAATTGGTGGTTCTGGATTGCCGGTAATGTACTATCTATCCCTGTTTACTTCTCACAAGGACTCTATTTCACCAGTCTCCAATATGCCATTTTTTTAGTCATTGCCATAATGGGATTAAGAGAGTGGAATGAGCGTTGGAAAGAAAGACTCGTATAACTACTAAATTTGATAGTTGAATTAACATCTCAGAATGAGTAGAATCTAAGGATGGTTTTTTTTATTTAAATAGAAATAAGCCAATCATGAAAAAGCAACATCAATCAATTTACTAATATCATAATTGAATAGAAAGCGATGAGAATAAAGCTAAATGCAACTTAATGAGTGAAAATTTATTCAATCGTGTACAATTATTGTATATTTGCGCAGTTTCAAAAAAACAAACTAACAATTAACAAGAAAAACTAATGTGGATTTAATTGAAAAATGATGGTACATAAAATTCAAAAATCTTTGAGAGATTCTGCAGCTTTAAGGTGGGGTGCGTTAATTATTGTGTCAATCACAATGTTATTTGGTTATTTCTTAACCGATATCATGGCTCCTTTAAAAGGTCTTTTGGAAGGCCAATTAGGTTGGTCCAGCGATGAGTTTGGAACTTTCAATAGCGCCTATGGCTGGTTTAATGTGTTTTTCTTTATGCTAATTATAGGAGGAATTATCCTTGATAAAATTGGTGTAAGACTTACCGGATTAATGTCATCAATTATAATGGTAGCAGGTGCTGCTATTAAATATTGGGCAGTTTCAACAAATTCACTTGATGGACAAACTATTTGGGGAATCAATTCCCAAGTAATGATTGCGAGTATTGGATTCGCCATTTTTGCGGTAGGTATTGAAGTTGCAGGAATTACTGTTTCTAAGATTATTTATAAATGGTTTAAAGGAAAGGAACTAGCATTAGCTATGGGGTTGCAAATGGCTATGGCACGAATAGGTACAGCTGTTGCTTTATCAGCTTCTGTACCCATTGCAAGAGCTACCGGTATAATTGATGTATCACGTCCAGTCCTAATTGGTTTAATTGGATTATGTATAGGCTTAATCGTTTTCATAGTCTATATGGTTATGGACAAAAAACTGGACGAATCAGAAGGCATTACTTCATCCACTGTAGTTGCACCAGAAGATCAATTTAAAATTAAAGATATCCTAACCATAATAACCAACCGTGGTTGGTGGTATATAGCAATTCTATGTGTGTTATTTTACTCCGCTGTTTTCCCTTTTTTGAAGTTTGGGGCAGATTTAATGGTGAATAAATTTGGCGTTAGTGAATCATTAGCCGGAACAATACCTGCATTACTTCCATTTGGTAACATATTGCTAACTCCTCTCTTTGGTACAATATATGATAGAAAAGGAAAGGGAGCCTCCATTATGATTATTGGTTCAATATTATTAATATTGGTGCACACACTGTTTGCAATACCACTTCTTAATAATTGGATAATTGCAATTGTTTTGATTTTAATTCTCGGAGTTGGGTTTTCGCTCGTTCCTTCTGCAATGTGGCCATCAGTTACCAAGATTATTCCCGAAAGACAATTAGGAACAGCTTATGCTCTTATATTTTGGGTTCAAAACTGGGGTTTAATGGGTGTACCTAAATTGATTGGTTGGGTATTAGATAAATATTGCATTACAGGTCAGGTTGTACGTGATGGACTTACTGTTAATACTTATGATTACACCATACCTATGATGATATTTGCAGGATTCGGTGTTTTAGCTCTTGTTTTTGCATTCTTGTTGAAGGCAGAAGATAAGAAAAAGGGTTATGGATTGGAGCTACCTAATATTCAACCATTGAAAGAGATTGTGGTAGAAAGCGAAATAAGAGAAAAATAAATAAAATACAATACATTTGATTATGAATAAAAAAAGCGAACTCTAAAATGGTTCGCTTTTTTTAGTGCTATTATAATATAGCTAATTGTTTGTTGCTGGTTCGACTAAAAAACAATACCTGATTAAACTTGCATCGTTATTCTATTTTTGTTTTGTTGTTTGCTTTCAATCTTTTAACTGAACTGTTGTCATGTGTAGATCCAGGTATTGAATCACTCTCAATTTTATCATCTAATTCTCGAATCGGTGTGGGCCTATTGCTTCTACTTGAATTGTAATCTTGTGCATGTAGTGGTTTTGGCACAGTGTCTTTTCCTACTAATGTATCTTTCAATAATATAGATGGTCTTGGTTTATTACTTCTGCTAGAGTTATAATCCTGAGCTGGTCTAAAGGTTGTGTCATTTGCATTTATCTTATCAGTTAATTGAGTCGTGCTAGACATTTTCATGTTTTCTCTAATTTCTATATTAGAGGAGTTTGTATTAGCTTTATTAGTTTGAGAAAATCCACTAACTAAAACAAACAAGAAAGAAGTAATAATAAGAGATTTCAATTTAATTGAATTTCTCGTGTTCTTATTTTTTGACATAATTAAAATGTTTAAAGAAGGTTACCTTGTAGTAGTTTTTATATATTACTACTTCTATTTACCATATATACTATGATGAGCTTGTATATATTGAAACCTTCTAACATTTTTATAATAGATATAGTTCAGCTGTTGAACGAGTCATAGTTGTTGGTTTTAAAAATAAGCCAAAAAAAAGGCTGTATCTCTAATGATACAGCCTTGATATCTATTTTAGTAGATACTAAAACAATAAGTTTTTAATATCTATCTCTACGCTCGCCACCACCTCCTGTGCGATCTGTGCGTGGTCTTGCAACAGATACTGTTAAGGTACGTCCATCATACTCTGCTTCGTTTAGTTGTTCAATAGCACGTTGACCTTCTGAGTCATCGTCCATTTCAACAAATCCGAAACCTCTAGAACGGCCTGTAAATTTGTCTGTAATAATTTTAGCTGAAGAAACAGTTCCGTATTCTTCAAAAAGTTCTCTTAAATCGGGTTCACTAATTTGATAGCTTAACCCAGCAATAAAAATGTTCATGTGAAAAAATAATTAAAATAAGTAATTATGATAATGAGCAATACTCTATATGAGAAAGGAGAAATGGTCTTAATATATTATTTATGAAGAGGCACAACACCTATGCTGAAATAAAAACATATGCTCAATCATATTTCGATAAAGGTAAGTATTTTTTTGCTAAAATAAAAATAATGCAATTAATATTGTGTTGACTATATAATCTAATAAAGTCATCATGAGGATGATGTGCTATTTTAAAATTCTATATAACCATTATTTTGAACGAATATATAACTCAACTTTTGACTTAACTCTTTAATTATCTAATAAAGTGAATATGAAAAGCACTATAACGGTAATATGTTTGTTGTAGAGCATTATAGGATTTAATTGTTTCTGAGAGTAACTACAGACAGTATCACTTTATGTTTTTATTTATCTTGAAACAAATGATTCATTTAATTTGTTCTATTTTTGTTTGTTAGAAGAATTGATTACTTTTGAATTTCTAAAATGAAATGATGAAACGCATTTTGACATCCCTATTAGTGCTTTTGGTGCTTACGATAAGTGTGCATCCTATAATTGCTATGCACTTTTGTAATGGCGATTTGCATTCATTTTCACTCGTTTCAAAAAGCGAAACAAATACATGCTGTGCTTCTTCAACCATTTCTGAAAATATTACTTTTGAGAAGTACACAAACAACATTATTAATTCTTCTGAGTCTTGCTGTACATTTGAAAATGTTGAAATCATCACTGATAATTTCACCGTTGAACACACCAACACAACAGTTCAGAAGCCTAACACCTTCACTTTAATTCATGCTTCGGTAATATTAGATTATCTGATTAATTTATTTACACCCGATGCAATAATTAAAAGTAGTCATCCTATATCTCCCATAGGATTACGTAGCACTACACTCAAATTCCTTTCATATATCTGCGTTTATCGACTTTAAAAAGCTTTAATTCAATCAGGTTATTCAATTAATTACTTGATTGATATTTTATATCGCACTGTTATTAATAATCGTGCATTAAAATAGATATATATTCTACTGTTTACGGCGCCTAGCCATTATGAGTATGAATAGATAAGCTGATTAAATTAATTATCGATAAACAAATATTGAAATGTTAAATGGAATTATTAAGTACTTTCTTAACAACAGGTTAATCACCATAATATTGCTATTTGCACTGATTGTTTGGGGACTATCAACTGCCCCGTTCAATTGGCATGGTGGTATCTTACCAAAAGATCCTGTTCCAG
>DATERO010000224.1:0-3792 GCA_035271465.1 Dysgonamonadaceae bacterium
ACAAAGTTTTTGAAGAACACAAAATAGATTGCATAACTGGTTTGTGCCATAAAGACCAAGAGAATTCCCATCAAATTTCTATTAGATGCACTACTCCCAGCATCAAGCTGAGTGCTGCTCACGATAATTAAAACTGCACCAGCACCACCAACTATTACTCCCAAAAGTTTTTTGAGGGTAATGGGCTCTTTTAAATAGAATGCAGATATGATCATGGTGATGATAGGTAGAAAAGTGGTAACGATGGAGGCATTGATGGGAGAAGTCATGGAGACACCGGTGATGAAGATTGCCTGATTGAAAACAATGGCAAAAAGAGAGGCCACAAACATAAGCAATTTATCGCGTGGAGGCACTTTTTCTCTCTTTATAAAAAAGGAAGCTATCCAAAATGCTATTGCTGCACCAGCCAGGCGAAATGATACCAAGGATAAATAACCAATGGCACCAAACATCATAATGCTTTTAGAGAGAGGAGCCATTAAACCCCACGCAATATTTGCCACCAGCATAGCTAGGTGACCTTTTCCTTTTTTACTAATCATTTAAAAATCATCATTGAATTGTATCTCCCCTCCTCTACTCTTCACTCTTCACTCTTCACTCACGCCCCATCCTTTTTATTCTTTCATTAAGTTCCGTTTTCCTAAGCAGTTCCTCAATAGATAAGTGCATGCGGTATTGCCAATATTGATCAGAATTGGAAGGTACATTTATTCGTTCTTCTTTTGGATTGGGACGACGTAAAGTCCCATCAATTGACATCCAGTCTTGCCAAGGAATTATTGCCCATTGTGAACTTGATGATAGATGTTGATCAATAATCTGGTCACATATTTCAGGAGTACACTCTTGAGGTGCTTCGCCTTCTTGTTCCAGAACATTATTATAATAAAACTGTGTATTCTCTCTATTTTCACTCCACCATTCTCGTATTGTTGACATGTCATGAGTGGAAGGAGTGGCAACTGACAGATAAGGCAGTTGACTAAGATCTGCAAACCTAACATTTGACTCTTTGGGCATCCTTTGTATCTCAAGACTAAGTATCTTCAACTCATCCATGACCCATTTCACAGAGTCGGGTACCATGCCTAAATCTTCTCCACACACCAACATATTTGTTGCTGAAATTAGTTGAGGCAGCTTTCGCATTGCTTGTTGATACCAAAACTGATTATGTCGTTTGTAAAAAAAATCGTTATAAAGATCATTGTAATGCTCTTGGGTGTGTTCCTCCAAATGGCTGAAAGAATATGTCTGCTGAGCTGTAATGCGAGGATGAAAATGATTTGATTCGTAAGGATCCGGAACAAACAATACCTCGACACACAAATCAAATAGTCCTTTTCGAATCACATTGCTTTTTGTGTCTTGTTTTCCTACAAATATCTCAGCAATTTTTCGCTGTGTGTTGCAAGATTCTTTCAATTGAAAACGCTCTGCAGCAATTAAATCTAAATAGAGTGATGCGACTTCTGTGGCATATTCACCAAATAGATCTGCCAACATGCTTTCGTGAATATAGGGTTTTGTCATTCTATATTCATCAAAAGGAAAATTCAAGCGTATAAGTTCTTCCTGTGAGTATGGCAAAGCAGGGCTAAAATGTCCCAAGAGACCTTGTATATGCTCAGTTGGTATTTCCCAAATTCTGAAAAAGCCCAAGATATGATCGATACGATAAGCATCGAAATAATCGGCCATCTTTTGGAAACGTCTTTCCCACCATTGGAAATTGTTGCGTTCCATTTCTTCCCAATTGTATGTGGGAAACCCCCAATTTTGACCAATCACAGCAAAGTCATCTGGCGGTGCACCCGATTGCATATCCATATTAAACAGATAAGGCTCGGTCCACGCTTCTACGCTATCTCTGTTTATTCCAATAGGTATGTCGCCTTTGAGTGCAACTCCTTTTTCTTGTGCATATTGTCTGGTTCTGCTCAACTGCTGGTGTGCCAAGAACTGCAAGAAAGCATAAAAGTCAGTTTCTTTTTTTGCATTTTCATCTGTTTGGAGCAACTTTTTTAGCTCCGATGGATTATAAACTTCAAAATCTCCCCACATTTTGAAGTATGCTGTTGCAAACTTATCACGCAGATAACAAAAACAAATATATGGAAATAGCCAATCTTCATTTTCATTATAAAAATTGAAATATTCGCTCGTTCGCATCACCTTCTCTCTCTCTTCTGCAAACAACTCTTTCAAAAAACTTTGTTTTAAAGAGAATACTTGCTCATAATCTACCGTGGCAAGTGCATTCAGTTTTTTTGCTTTAGAAGCAAAGCTTTTTAATTTTGCTTTGTTGCTAAGCTTAAATTCATTTAGTGATATATAGATTGGATTTAAAGCAAATATTGAGATCGAATTATATGGGTAAGAGTCTTTCCATGTTCCAGTAGAGTTGGTGTCATTGATAGGTAAAATTTGGATCATGCTTTGATTAGTTGCAGCAGCCCAATCAACCATTTTTCTTACATCTGCAAAATCACCAATGCCTGCGCTGCTCTCAGACTTGATTGAAAAAAGAGGAATAGCAACTCCTTTCCCTTTCCAGTGGAACGATGGGTATCTATACAGAATTTCCATTTTGACATAAACCAAACTTTCACTTTCAGTCACATCGTTTATACTCAGATAACGATTTTCGCCCTCTTCCCATTGTACTTCTGATAAATCAGAGTTGTTAGCAATAGCAAATTTGTAAGGCACGGCTGTAGTAAAGTGTATTGCATTTAATTCAACTTGCCACTCACCGTTTCCGGTAGGTATTAGCGGTGTTGCTTTACGCAAGTCCCAGTTGCCCAATGCATCGCTTCCTCCTGAAACAACCAAATGTTGATCCTTAGCCACAAACGGACAAATAACATTTAGGATAATGCTTTTATTATATTGTGGAGCTAAAATGGGTTGAGTTGAGTGTTTGAATATCGCATCTGTAAAAGCTGAAGTATAAAGATAAGAGTCTGATAGCTTATTTCTCCAATAATCAGTAACGCTATATTCAGCTATTTCGTTTACCATTAGTAAACGATTTGGTGCTTCTTCTTTTCTTATCTGGATGCCGTCTTTGCGTACAAAATAGTAGTACTCAATTGTTTGTTGGCCAACCGAAGTCAAATGTATTTCTCCACTCCAATTATGGCCATTGTCTGTGGAAAGGACTAAAGCTTGGGAGTGATTAAATCTGCCTAATTGAAGCAACGATCCTGATATGCAGAGTTCCTCACCCCATTGTGTTGTATAGTCTATGTTGAATTTGATAGTTATCATTCAATATCCATATTTATTTTGATGCGAAAACATCATTTATTATAAGATAAAAGTCATTGCTGAGATATTCAAATTTTGAAAGTATTAAATGCTTCTCATTTTTTCAATATGAAAGCCACGACCACTTCGTGATTGACTATGAGTATAATATACTTGAGTTATCAAAATTACGTTATAACACACAGATCATATCTCATGCCGCACTCTATTGCTACACAACAAATGGTTGAAAAACCAAACAATCAATTCCTATTTGTTTTTATCGGATATGATAATGTTCCCTTTTAGTATTGAACTAAGGAAGCATTACATGAAAAAGAGAATCAATATTTGTGCTGTCACAACACGTAGAAACATTGTTAATGGATAGACAGTTGCATAGCTGACAGCAGGCATATCATTCCCAGCTGTTTCATTTGCAAACGACAAAGCTGGAGGGTCTGTCATACTTCCTGAAAGAACACCCATAAGAGTGAAATAGTTTATTTTTAATACTGAACGACCTATAGTACC
>DATERO010000225.1:0-5572 GCA_035271465.1 Dysgonamonadaceae bacterium
ATCATCTTTGTTAGCAATCCACTCTTTGAATAAATCTTTTTCTTCGTCAGAAAAATCATTCAACACCAATGCTTGTTTCATCAAGTTTTCGATACGATTGCGCATACTTGCATTTGCAATCACAAATCCAAAACCGAACTCAGCATTATCTTCAAACAAGGAGTTTGCCCATGCAGGACCTTTACCTTCTTCATCAGTAGTATAAGGAGTTGACGGCGCTGATGCTCCATAAATTGAAGAACAACCTGTTGCATTTGCAATCATCATTCTGTCGCCATACAATTGAGTAATCAATTTGATATATGGAGTCTCACCACAACCAGAACATGCTCCAGAGAATTCAAACAAAGGCGTTGCAAACTGTGAATTTTTCACATTCAGTTTAATGTCCACTAAGTGAGCTTTGCTGGAAACGCTATCAACCATGTAATCCCAATTCTTTTGGTTATCAAACTGCGATTCAATGGGAACCATCTCCAATGCCTTTTCTCCTCTCTTACCAGGACAAACATCGGCGCAGTTACCACATCCCAAACAATCTAAAACGTCTACTTGAATACGGAAACCCATATCAGCAAATTGTCTTCCTTGTGCTTTCAGCAAATCAACGTCTTCGCCCATACCTTCTTGTTCTTTTTCATCCAAAACAAATGGACGAATAGTAGCATGTGGACAAACATAAGCACACTGGTTACACTGAATACAGTTTTCTGGTATCCACTTTGGAACAAGCGAGGCAACTCCTCGTTTCTCATATTTACTAGTTCCGTGATCCCATGTTCCATCTTCGCGACCTACAAATACAGAAACAGGTAGATCGTATCCACGTTGAGCATTGATTGGTTGAACAACTTTTTTAATAAATTCGGGTGCGTCATTTGAAACATCTTCAACACTACCTAAATTGGCCCATTCAGCAGGAACTTCTACCTTTTCAACTTCAGTACCTCTGTCAACAGCTGCATTGTTTTTACGTACTATCTCTTCTCCTTTTATACCATAAGATTTAACGATGAATTTCTTCATCTGATCTACAGCTAAATCAAAAGGAATTACATTTGAAATATGGAAAAATGCAGATTGAAGGATTGTATTTGTTCTATTACCCAATCCAATTTCATGCGCAATCTTTGTTGCATTTATTATATAGAAGTTAATCTTCCTTTCTGCTAAGAGTTTCTTCACATGATCAGGAAGATGTTTACCAACTTCTTCTTTTGACCAAATTGAGTTCAATAAGAAAGTACCACCTTCTTTCAACCCCTCAGTTACATCATACAAATTAAGGTATGCAGGAACGTGACATGCAACAAAATTAGGTGTGTTCACCAAATAAGTTGAGCGAATAGGTGTGTCACCAAAGCGAAGGTGAGAACAAGTAAAACCGCCTGACTTTTTAGAGTCATAAGCAAAATATGCTTGAACATACTTCTCAGTATTATCACCAATAATTTTAATGGAGTTCTTATTTGCTCCCACTGTACCGTCTGATCCTAAGCCGTAAAACTTAGCTCCATATATAGAGTCATCCATTGAAACATCTTCATTCAAAGGGAGAGACTTGAATGTTACGTCGTCAACGATTCCAACTGTGAAATCGTTTTTAGGCATTGCCATTTTCATGTTTTTGAAAATTGCAATGATTTGAGCTGGTGTTGTATCTTTTGATGATAGTCCGTATATACCTCCTAGTATTTCAGGGGCATTCTCTTTGCCATAAAAAGCACTTCTCACATCAAGATATAGCGGCTGTCCTTCAGCTCCTGGTTCTTTTGTTCTATCAATTACTGTAATTTTCTTGGCACTCTTTGGAATAACTGACAATAAAGCTTCTGCTTTGAAAGGACGATATAAGTGAACACTCACTACGCCTACTTTTTTTCCTTCAACATTATTCAAGTGATCCACTACTTCCTTAATGGTTTCTGTAACGGAGCCCATTGCAATAATTACTCTGTCTGCCTCATTATCACCATAGTAATCAAACAATCCATATTTGCGACCCGTAATTGCAGCTAATTTATCAAGATATTTTTCTACAATACCTGGAATAGCTTCGTAGAAAGGATTTACAGCTTCACGAGATTGGAAATAGATGTCATCGTTTTGTGCAGTACCTCTTGTTACAGGAGCGTCAGGTGTGAGTGCTCTGTTTTTGAATTCTGCTAACGCCTCTCTATTTAATAGAGGTGACAAATCACTTGTTTCTAAAGCTTCAATTTTCTGAATTTCGTGCGATGTTCTGAATCCGTCGAAAAAGTGCAAGAAAGGAATGCGACTTTCTATTGCACACAGATGAGCAATAGCTGATAAGTCCATCACTTCTTGTACAGAGCCTGTAGCAAACATGGCAAAGCCTGTTTGACGGGCAGCCATCACATCTTGGTGATCACCAAATATAGAAAGAGCCTGAGCTGCGAGAGCACGTGCCGAAACATGAAAAACGCCAGGTAATAACTCACCTGCCATTTTATACATATTGGGCAACATAAGCAGCAAGCCTTGTGATGCTGTGAATGTTGTTGTTAATGCACCTGCTTGTAAAGCACCATGCATAGCTCCGGCGGCGCCTGCCTCTGACTGCATTTCTTGCACCAATACAGGTTGTCCGAATATATTCTTGCGTCCTCCTGCAGACCACTCATCAATATATTCAGCCATTGTAGATGATGGCGTGATGGGATAAATTGCTGAAACCTCACTAAACATATATGCTATGTGTGCTGCAGCTTGATTACCATCACAGGTTAAAAAATTCTTTTGTTTAGCCATAATTGTAATTCTCGTTTATTTTAATTTTGTTGTTATCAAAATATTAATTGTCAAATTGACCAAATTAATTATTTCAAGAAAGAGAAGTCGCTTCTTACTTTCTTGCTGACATTATTCTAATATAAAAACCCAAAAAGCCATAATGGAATCACATTGCTTTCCTCAGTTTGTATAGCGTCAGCCACAACAAAACGAGAATGACTCTTTGTCTGTTTCTTATTTTCTAATTCAATTTTGAAATGATAAATATCATTTACATGAAACTGATCATTTCTCCCCCCTTTGTTCGCATAGCCTGAAATGTTTATTTGATTATAAAAAAACGTTTCTACTAAGGCCCTTCTCTCAACATTAGTCCTATTTGTAGGAAACATAATATTGGTATTATTCATATATATCACATCTGGTTTTTTAGGAAAACCACAACCTGTTTTATAAAGCATATTTATAAGACGTGCATCTTGCAAATATTTTAAATAATTCATTACTGTTGCACGCGAAATACCACATTCTATACTAAGTTGACTTACATTCGGTGTCATTGGTGACTGAATAGCAAGTAAATAAAAAAGTTTGCGAATCTTCGTTAGATAACTCTGTTCTATCTGTTGAATATAAAGTATATCAACTTCAAGCATCATATTCATGGTTTTCAACAAGTTCTCAGAATAATTCCGCTTTTCGAAAAAGAACGGATAGTAACCATGATGAATATAATCCTTGAAAAAACTATATATATCAACTTGCTTTAATATGTCATGACTTATTGTACGATGATTATTGACAATTTGATTAATCGTGAAAAAGGGTAAATCAATTTTTGAAGTAGCTCCTATAAATTCTCTAAAAGAGAAACCATACAAATTATATGATTGAACAACGTCTCCAATATAAACATTGGTCTCTTTCAACTTCATTACAGACGAGCCTGTAAAAATAATTTTCAAATTTGGGTATAGTTCATAACACTTACGTAGCTCTTGCGACCATTCAGGATATTTAAAAACCTGATCTACTAATAGTGTTTCACCCCCCGCGTTCACGAACTTTTCTGCAAACTTAACTAATGAACATACCGTGAAATAAAAATGATTTAAATTAATATACAGACATTTGTTATCACACTCTTCGAAATGTTCTTTTGCATACTGTAACAAAAGAGTTGTTTTACCCACACCTCTTGCTCCCTTTATACCTATAAGCCGATGAGACCAATCTATTTTGTCCATCAGATATCGCCGATACAAGTTCGGCTGCATATTTTCAATTAAGTGATTGTGTGTACTAAAAAATGATTTCACGTAATGTTATTATCTCAATCAGGATTACGAAATTACAATTAATTTATCAGTTTGCAAACTCCACTTAGCAATTTTATTTTTTATTTTCATTATCACTTGATTTGCCAAACGTTAAAATGAAATCAATATGCTCTTTTTAATTTCCATTTGCAATAAAAGTAAGACAAATTCAATCAAAAACACACACCAAATAAAAGTTAAAACATATAAATCTTTAATCTTTTAGTGTTGAACGCCGTTATAAACAAGACACAACATAATCGACAGATAATAAACATAATACAAATATAATGAAACTAATTATTTTATCGAACCGTCTTCCGGTCAAAATTGAAAAGGAAGATAACGGAGAATTCACCATAACACCTAGTGAAGGAGGATTGGCTACTGGACTCGGTTCGCTCGATACCGAAGCACGAAAAATATGGATTGGTTGGCCTGGAATATATACAGACGATGAAGAGGAAAGAAAAGAAATAACAGAGCGTTTAAATGAATTGGACTTTTATCCAGTTTTTCTTACCGACGACCATATAGAGAAGTATTATGAAGGCTATAGTAACAGTACTATCTGGCCATTATGTCACTATTTCTTTTCATACATCGAATACAAAAAAGAATACTGGGAATCTTATCAAGAAGTCAATCAACTCTTTTGTGATGCAGCTATCCCCCTCATCGAAGATGAAGATATTATTTGGGTACAAGATTATCAACTAATGCTTTTACCAGGAATGATTCGAGAAGAAAAAAGCAAGGTTAGTATTGGGTATTTTCATCACATTCCCTTCCCGTCATACGAGCTGTTTAGGGTACTCCCCGAAAGAGAGACCGTTTTAAATGGACTATTAGGTGCTGACCTAATAGGCTTTCACACACACGATTATATGCGTCATTTCATTAGCGCTATTTATCGCGTGTTGCAACTTGAAAGTAAATTAGACGAGATTCAATTAAGCGATCGTATGGTTCATGTTGATACTTTCCCTATGGGGATTAATTACGACCACTATCACGATGCAGTATTAGAACCAAAAGTTAAAGAGTACGTTAAAGAGATTAGAAAAAACATAGGAGACGAATCTATCATTTTGTCAGTTGATCGTTTGGATTATAGCAAAGGCATTCTTCATAGGCTAGAAGGCTTTTCGCAATTCTTGGAAAATCATCCCGAATATTTAGGAAAGGTTTCATTAGCAATGATAGTCGTACCATCACGTGACCAAGTGGACATGTATGCTGACTTGAAAATAAAGATTGATGAAACCATAGGAAACATCAATGGTCAATATTCCGAGTTAGGATGGACACCAGTTCATTACCTCTATCGAAGCTTCGAATTTGAAGAGCTCATTGCTATGTATCATACTGCCGATATAGCTTTAGTTACTCCACTACGAGACGGCATGAATTTGGTGGCAAAAGAATATATAGCAACAAAACACTCCAACTCTGGTGTGCTTATTCTAAGTGAGATGGCGGGTGCAGCAATCGAACTG
>DATERO010000226.1:0-10844 GCA_035271465.1 Dysgonamonadaceae bacterium
CGGGATTGGCTTCTTAGGAGCTGGTGTTATCCTTCATCACGGTGGTAATATTCATGGCTTAACTACAGCAGCAACAATTTGGGTTAGTGCAGCATTGGGCAGTTTGGCAGGATTAGGTCTTTATTGGGAAACGCTGATTTGCACTGTTGCGGTACTCGTTGTTAATACAACTTTCAAAACGGATAAGGTTATGAAGAAGTGGGAAAGTAAAGAGGAGAAAAGAGTTTCTAATCCTAATGAGGATACGTAGTTGATTACTTCAAGCTCTCAAATAATTTAGTAACTCGTGATCCTTGTCAATGAGATTCTCTTTATTTGTATGTCTCATTAACCTTCGCCACAATTATCCCCTTACAATTTTTCTGCGAAAGACAATACTCACTTAATGTTTTGTCATCTATTACTACTTTTTGTTTTGTACTTGATGCATGAAGAAATGTAAGTCTTCCTTTTTCATGGTAAGCAAAGCCAATATGTGAAGTATCTAAGCCATCAATAGCTGTAACAATACCAATTACAGCCATATGTGGAATGTCTTTTGCTTTTTCTTCAATTAAATCTTTTGGCAAGTAGTAAAAACCACCTCTATCATTTATGATTTTCTCTGTTTGAGTAATCTTACTCAACATTGCATCATCATTTACCAATTGCTTATAAGCACTTTGATGAGAAGACATAAAGTTTATTTGCTTGGTCTCTTTTATCCCTCCAAGCGTCTGGCTAATATTTTGGAGGAGATTGTCTTTTTGGTTCTCAAATATCCAATCGGATGTGTAGTGCAGCCGTGAAGAGTAATCCTTTATCACTTTATTTCGATAGCGTATTTCAGTTAGTTTCTTTAGAAAGTATTCTTCAGACAAGCTATCATTGTATGTAGATAAGGATAATGCCAATACATTTTCAACAAAAGTAACACAATCCATTTCTCTAAGATTCACTACTAAGCTCTCCTCTTTGTTTAGATCAAGTGTATTAGCAACATAAGGTGCTCCCTGAAAAAAAAGAGCTGTCTGTTCCAAAACATCTTCAATGACATCTGCTTTATATGCAGATATATAATTAAAGTAATTGTTTAGTAAAACCTTATCCGTATCTATAATAGAAGCTTCCTGTGAAACCAAATTCACAGGAAACACAATTAGCATAGTAGACAGTATAAAGAAATGTTTAAATTTCATTTAATGTTTCTTGTTTCAAGTTGTTATTATAAATTTAACTCAATCCATGTATCTCACCACCTTCAATATCAATTCTTTTTGCTTGCGGGTCGGCAGGTAGTCCTGGCATTCGCATCATCTCTCCCGCAATGGCAACAACAAACTCTGCACCTTGATTAATTACAATGTCATTTATTTTGAAGCGAAATCCTTTGGCTACGCCATAAGCTTTGGGGTCAGCTGAAAATGAGTACTGTGTTTTAGCTATACAAACAGGAAACTTAGCGATGTGAGAGCCTTTAATCTTCTTTAATGTCTTCATTGCCTTTTCGCCAAATACTACATCGCGCGCACCATATAAATTCAATGCTATTTTCTCTATTTTCTCTTCAATAGAATCTTCATCTGCATAAGTAAAGTTGAGTGGCTTCGATGGATTGCTTTCAATTGCTTTAACCACTTCTTTGGCTAAGTCAATTGCACCCTCCCCACCTTTTGCAAAAGCTTCATTCACTTCAAAGTAAACATTGTTTTCTTTGCAGAAGTCTCTAACAATTCCAATTTCTTCATCTGTGTCTGAAGCATATTTATTGAATGCCACCAATACTGTTTGACCAAATGAAGCCATGTTATCCAAATGCTTCTTCAGATTGTCCAATCCTTTTTTTAGACCAGCAATATCCTCCAACTCTATGTGTTTCTCAGGAGTTCCACCATGCATTTTCAATCCTTGTGCAGTAGCTACTATAATTGTTAGCTTAGGAGATAATCCACTCTTTCTACATTTGATATTGAAAAACTTTTCTGCTCCCAAGTCTGCACCAAATCCTGCTTCTGTAATGACATAATCTCCATAAGTCATACTCATTTTAGTAGCCAATACAGAATTGCAACCATGTGCAATGTTAGCAAAAGGACCTCCATGAACAAATGCTGGTGTGTTTTCAGTTGTTTGCACCAAGTTAGGGTTTATCGCATCTTTCATCAACACAGTGATTGCACCTGCAACACCCAAATCTTTCACAGTGAAAGCTTTACCATCATGCGTGTAGCCCAACAATATATTCTCTATTCGACGACGCAAATCATCTTCACTCTCAGCAAGACAAAGAATAGCCATTAATTCAGAAGCTGCGGTTATATCAAAACCTCCTTCTTTTGGTATACCATTTCCATCACCAAGACCAGTAACGATGTACCTCAAGCTGCGGTCATTGACATCCAGCACTCGTTTCCACAAAACCTGCTTAACAACTTTATCTCCTGTTTGATTACGGAACATATAGTTGTCCAGCAAAGCTGATATGGTGTTGTGTGCAGAGGTAATAGCATGGAAATCGCCCGTAAAGTGCAAGTTGATATTCTCCATGGGAAGCACTTGTGAGTAACCACCACCAGCAGCTCCACCTTTCATTCCGAAAACAGGACCTAATGAAGGTTCTCGCAAAGCAACAATAGCATTCTTACCAATCTTGTTTAGTCCCAAAGCTAAACCGATAGATAAAGTTGTTTTACCAATGCCAGCTTTTGTAGGCGTAATGGCAGTGACCAAAATAAGATTACTCTTATTAACTTTCTGTTTATCTATCAGGCTAATAGGAACTTTCGCCATGTGTCGTCCAAAACCTATAACTTGATCACGTGGAATACCAACTGTTTCACCAACATCTTTGGCTTTTATCAACTTTGCTTCTTTAGCAATTTGAATGTCTGATTTCATTTTATCTGTCGTTTTTTTACACCTCAAAGTTAATAGTTTAGGAGGCGTGTATGTTCTTATCCATATTATTATATAAAGCATCAACATCAACCATTAATTAGAAGTAAAATAATCACTTCATAAAATGAAAGATTTCAATCTTTCCATTATTCATAAGTTAAAAGCAGATCTCCTTTTTTAATCCAGCCATTCTTACTCATAAAGTGAAAGACTAATAAACTTGTTGCTGCTGGTATTACGATATGAAATATTACAATCATTATTAATGTGCTGATGGAAAAGCCCATTGTCTCCAATGCCATAAATTGTCCTACCAAGCCACTTGTTCCCATTCCTGCACCGGCTTCGTTATTGGTCATTCTGAATATGCCGATAGCAATAGGAGCAGATACAACTCCTGCCAATGTAGGAGGAATAAGAATGAGTGGGTTCTTGACAATGTTTCCAATTTGCAACATAGAAGTTCCTAATCCTTGTGCAATCAATCCACTGATTCCATTCTCTCGGTAACTGATCGTAGCAAATCCTATCATTTGTGCAGAACAGCCAATGACTGCAGCCCCTGCTGCCAATCCATCAAGACCGAGCATAAATGCAATTGCTGCACTCGATATGGGCGCTGTTAGTGACAAACCCATTATGGTGGCAACCAAAATAGACATAACAAAAGGCTGTTGTTCTGTTGACCAATTTATAATTGCACCAAGAGAAGTCATTAAGTTGTTGATGGGAATACCTACAAATGAACCAACATAGTATCCTACTAAGATTACAATCAGAGGAACAACAATTATATCTATTTTGGTAATACGGTAAAATAACTTTCCAAGTTCTACTGCAATCAAGACGGTTACATAACTTCCCGCAGGTCCACCAAGTGAACCTCCAAATGCACCAGCAAATACTGCAGAAAACAGAACCAAAGGCGGAGCTTTTAAGCTATAGGCAACAGCTACTCCTATTGCTGCGCCTACTATTTTGGGATCCATTGCAAATTGCCCCATTTCAACAAAGGATGCTATGCCCAACTGTTGTCCCAATGTTTTTATAATCAAACCAATCAACAGAGACGAGAAAAGTCCCAGTGCCATATAGCTGAGAGCATCTACAAAATATGCTTTTGGGGAAAGAGAGACTCCTTTACTTTTTAAAAATCGGATCATAGTATAAGTTGAATCTATATAACTTCAAATAAAATAATTCTACCTTTTTTTCTTCAACTTATCTTCCAGCATAATAAGCTGATCCCTCAATTGTGCAGCTTCTAAAAACTCCAGCTTCTTTGCAGCATTATTCATTGACCTACGTGTCACTTCAATTAGCTTTTTCAAGTCCTCTATGCTATCGCCATATTCTGTTGCCTCAGGTTCAGCTGCAGACGCAAAGAAATCGGGCTCTATATAAGCCATAGGTTCATCTGATTTGCCAAATTTGCCAAGTGATGATGCAGATTTCAACTTGTTTATCTGTGTTGGGGTAATACCATGTTCTGTATTATAAGCTATCTGTTTTTCGCGACGTCGGTTTGTTTCATCTATAGTCTTTTGCATGCTATTAGTTATACGATCAGCATAAAAAATAGCTCTGCCATTTACATTTCTAGCAGCTCGTCCAACTGTTTGTGTAAGTGAGCGATGAGAACGCAGAAATCCTTCTTTGTCAGCGTCCAAAATGGCTACTAAAGACACTTCCGGCAAGTCTAATCCTTCACGCAACAGGTTCACACCAATTAATACATCATGAACACCACTTCGCAATTCATCCATTATCTTCACACGGTCCAATGTCTCCACATCTGAATGTATGTATGTACACTTCACACCATTTTCTGCCAAATAATCAGTAAGTTCTTCTGCCATCCGTTTAGTAAGAGTTGTTACTAATACACGCTCATCTTTTTCTACTCGCTGTTGAATCTCTTCCATCAAATCATCAATTTGATTCAGACTCGGGCGTATTTCAATAGGGGGGTCAAGCAATCCTGTGGGACGTATCAGTTGGTCAACAATAACACCTTCGGATTTTTCCAATTCATAATCTGCAGGAGTTGCACTCAAGAATATTACTTCAGGAGTAATTGTTTCAAATTCTTCAAACTTGAGTGGTCTGTTATCTATTGCCGCAGGCAAACGGAAACCATACTCAACTAAGTTTATCTTACGTGCACGATCTCCTCCATACATCGCTCTGATCTGTGGAATTGTTACGTGGCTTTCATCAATAATTGTAAGGTAATCGTCTGGAAAGAAATCCAACAGACAGAAAGGTCGTGTTCCAGGCAATCTGCCATCAAAATAGCGTGAGTAGTTTTCAATACCCGAGCAGTAGCCTATTTCTTTAATCATTTCCACGTCAAAAGTGACACGTTCATAAAGACGTTTTGCTTCCAATGGTTTTCCAATTGATTTAAAGAACTCTACTTGTTTCCCCAAGTCAATTTGTATTTCATCAACGGCTCTAAAAATACGCTCTTTTGTAGTTACAAAAAGATTGGCAGGGAAAATGCGATAACTATCCAACCGTTCTATCGTTATGCCGGTCATTGGGTCAATACTTTCAATACTCTCTATCTCGTCTCCCCAAAATATTGTGCGGATTACATAATCGTGATAAGCAAGAAATACATCTACCGTATCACCTTTCACTCTAAAGTTACCTCTATTAAATTCTATTTCATTTCTTGAATACAAACTATCAACCAAACTCCTTAAAAAAACATCGCGTTCCAGCTTGTTGCCAACTTTAATTTCAATAATTGTTTCATTGAAGTCATCAGGGTTTCCAATTCCGTAGATACATGAAACAGATGAAACAACAATAACATCCTTTCGTCCCGAAAGAAGTGAAGCAGTTGCAGCTAAACGCAATTTCTCTATTTCCTCATTGATAGATAAGTCTTTTTCAATGTATAAGTCGCGTGTAGGTAGATATGCTTCTGGTTGATAATAATCGTAATATGAGACATAATACTCAACTGCGTTGTTGGGAAAGAAGCTTTTAAATTCGCTATAGAGTTGTGCAGCCAATGTTTTGTTGTGACTCAACACCAGGGTTGGCTTATTCATTTCTTGAATGACATTGGCTACAGTAAAGGTTTTTCCAGAACCCGTTACTCCCAGCAATGTCTGATAAGGTACCTTATCTTTCAAGCCTTCAATCAAAGCTTTTATCGCTTGTGGTTGGTCTCCAGTGGGCTTATATAGTGATGTTAATTCAAATGTCATATCAGTTAGAAACAGTTGTTAGTATCATTTGTTCATGGTGGGATAACTGTGTTATAGTATATAAAAACATGTTACGGTGCAGACGAGAAAGGCTTCGTTTCATAAAATGAGTAAATCCGATAGTTTGGGTCTAGCTTCAAGTGAATAATATATCCTTTTATTAGTTCAGTTGCGCCATCATTCTTTACAAAAGACTTTTGAGTCGGCACGTTTACAATATAAGTATCATTCTCCTGTTTTTCATATATTAGCTTCGTTATTTCAGGTTCGAATAAAATAGACTTTGAATCTGATTTCGAAGCAAGTAATAATAGTTGTCCAACCATCTTCTCATTGGGAATATTTGTAGTGTTATTAAATCTGCTGACAATGGGTGACAAGTATTTGCTTAACTCTGTGTGCGAAACATTGGAGAGTCCGCTAAAGAACCCATCAACAGTCTCTTTTATCCTTTCTAAATCATATTCATTAATAGGTGCTGATTGTTCTAACATATTAAGACGTTTTTGCGCTTCGCCAATATACTGTCCTGTTATATCACCTTCATTTGACATGTTTAAATAATCAGAATAAGCCTCAATTGAATTATCTTTCAATGATGATTGCCATACAATTGAGTCCAATCGACCCCTCACCATCTTCTCGTATGGACTATTTGGATATGTTTCCAAAAAAGCTGTAAACTCAATGGCACTTTCTGATGATCTCAGATTCTCCCACGCTTCCGATTCGTTACCCTTGAGACTGTACATCTTTTCTTGTGCCTCTGCAACATAATCTCCTTGTGGATAAGCATCGATATATTCCAAATAACTATCAATCGAGTTCTCTCGCTGTGCCAATTCCCATACAGAGCGTTCTAAATTTTGATCCTTAACGTGTTCGTTGTAAATATATAGAGATGAAACAAGTATTACTGCAAATACGAAGATTGATATCAAAATAAAACGAGTTTTCTTTCGAGGTTTGTCCTCCGACATTTCGTAATACTTCTTTTCTGTGCGTGCCGCACTTTCTTTTAATTCTTTTTGGGTGGGTTTCGAAGGTTCTTTTATCTCTTTACACTCTGTTACTGAAACGCTTTGTGGCTCTTCAGGTGTTAGCTGTTCACTTTCGATATTCGAATCCGAATTCTCTGAGTTAGGAACACTCACCTCATATTCGTTATTTAGTTTCAGGGTGCAATCAGTACAAAACAGGCTTTCTTTTGTTTTGCTTTTACCACATAAAGGACATTGTAATGACATCGGGGCAAGAAGTTTTAATAAGGTCTATCTCTTTTTACAAAGATAGAAAATGATTGATAGAGATACACACAATCAGATAGTGTTTTATTAAATAAAACATTTTTTGTACATTTGATTCGACGTATAAATCACAGATATATGATTGAAATTGTAAGTGCTCAGAAGCAGCACATTCCCGCAATAAAAAGACTGGCAGACTATTCATGGCCAAAGGCTTTTGCATCTATACTTTCTACAAAGCAGATAGATTATATGATGGAGATGATGTATAGCTACGATTCGCTTGAAAAACAGATGGAACAAGGGCATCAATACGCCATTGTTCGTGAAGATGATGCCGATATTGGATATGTTTCCTATGAAGTTAATCACAATCAATCGGGCAAAACAAAAATACACAAACTCTACATCTCACCCGAATATCAACGCCGAGGTATCGGGAAGTTGATGATCAATTATGTGTCACAAAGGGCAATAGAAGCTAAAAACAACGCACTATTTCTAAATGTAAATAAATACAATCATGGAGCAATTGATTTTTACAACAAACATCACTTCATTTTAATAAAAGAAGAAGAGATAGATATAGGCAACGGCTTTATAATGGATGATTATGTATTCGAATTGGCGTTGAACAAATCAACGATTGATACCAATAGCACACTGCTTACAAACAACACCAAGTAAATGGCAAATAAAATAGTAAGTTACATAAACGGCAGATTAAAATCATTTGCTCACGCTTTCAATGGCATACATATATTAATTAAAGAGGAGCGCAATGCGCAAATATATGTTGTCATGGCAATTCTCGCCATTCTATTAAGCTATTTGTTGAATATCTCCAAAATGGAGTGGATTGTTGTATGCTCAGTCATTGGCTTTGTATTTGCCATGGAAGCTGCTAATACGGCAGTCGAAAACTTATCTGACTTTACTTGTAACAAACGAATTGATCCAACTATCAAAAAAGTGAAAGACTTAAGCGCTGCTTCCGTTTTAATTGCTGCAATTGTTGCACTTATTGCTGGCTGCATTATTTTTATCCCCAAACTTCTTAGCCTCTAATAAGGCTATACTTCAAACACACGTACACATGATTAACACCGAAAACTATCGCGAAGAAATTCGTGAGATTGCACAATCCAACCTAACAATCACAGAAAAGTCAATACTGCTCAAACAACTACTTGAAAGACTTTGCAAAGAGACAACTAAACGCGAAGCAATGCAATTTCCCAATCTTTTCTCACGCATTGTCTTTGTTGCACAAAAATATGGTTTGTCAAAACAGACGGAGTGGCAACTGCAAAACTTGAGGGTAAAAGTAACCGAGCATCACAAACAGAAAGTTGAAATTAAAGAGAAAACCTTTAATCAAGCAGAGCGTGCAGTGCTGGATTTGTGTGCGTTGATAGCTAATGCCAATTCAGGGAATGATTTTTCCAATGATTCAATTTCTGATGCATCCATAGTGAATGAATCTTACACCGAAGCCCATCAAGAAGAACAAAACAAACACAGTTCGCCTACGTTTGATCAAGAAAATGCACTTCGTGTTCAGATTTTATCAATCAATAGAGATAATTTTATCCTTGATTGTGTAGTTGAAAAGAGTCCTGGTGTGCAGCTCTCTGTTAAGTACAATGTGAGTCCACATAATGATGCTTTCAATGAGTCTGTCTCTTATTTCAAAGAGGGGGCCCAGCTCAACCTGATTGACTACACAACAGATGAGGATGGATATGTTGTACCCAAAATATTTGTATTAGAACCCGATTATTTGATTGATGCGTCTGCTATTGCCAACTGTTTTAATAATTACAGTGTATCGCACTTGAACTACTTCATGAACAAGTTCGAAATCATGGAGAATAGAAGCTATTTACTCTTAGGAAACCTCGCCAACTTCTTTTTGGACGAATTGATATTTGCAGACAATCCTGAAGAGCTGGATTTCAACGATGTATTTCTGCAATCATTCAAACAATCCCCGTTTGAGTATGCAACGTGCGAAGATATTATGTCCAACAATGATTTTCGTACCTTTATGTCCAAAGCCAATGATCAGTTCCGCAATATCAAGCGAGTTATCACCAAAGACTTTCCTCAACAACACATTGACCCCAAGAAAAGCACCTTAGAACCATCGTTCTTTAGTGAAAAATATGGTTTTCAAGGCCGATTGGACTTGTTGCAACTGGGGGATAGTAAAAAAGGGATACCTTTCAAGATAGTAGAGCTAAAATCTGGACGATTGCCCTATCCATCCAACGATATTGGGAGAATATCCTTGGCTCACGAAGTGCAAACTGCTGTTTATCGATTGATGATTGAAAGCGTATATCATCAATCATCGCGCAACATTGATGCTGCCATACTTTACTCCTCAGGTAATTATCAAGGAGAGAACTTGCGATTTGCTGCCACATATCAAAAGCTCGAAAAACAAATACTGAATATTCGCAACCTGATTGTGAGCACTGAATACAGCATTACGCAAGGCACAATTGCCGATGTAGAAAGACTATTTGCAAGCCTTCGCACACTCACCAGCGGAACAGGGAGAATACCTGATTTCTTTGTGCAAAAGATAAAGAAGGTTGATGACACTTTGGCTCAATGCACAGAGGTGGAACGAGCATACTTCTTCCGCTTTGTGCAATTCATTTCAAAAGAACTCTACTTGCAAAAGATTGGTGACATTGCGCATGAATCACCTGTTGGTGTTGCTGCTTTGTGGAATAGTGAGTTTAGCGAACGTGCTGAGGCATTAGACCTGCTTTATGATTTAACCATTGCTTCAATTGATGATTCGGGTAATGATATGAAGATTGTTTTCACTCGCACCACTCAGCAAAATGATTTGGTCAACTTTCGTGAAGGCGATATCTGCATTGTTTATCCACGGGATAGTGAGGAAGAGAATGTGTTGAACAACCAGATTCTTAAAGGGGTTATCTCTTCAATTTCGGCAGGCTCAGTTGAGGTTCGCTTCCGATACAAACAGCGCAACAAACATCACTTCGAAACGCATAGACATTGGTCTATAGAACACGACACCCTCGACTCGTCATATAACAGTATGTACAAAAGTCTGTTCTCTTTCTTGAATTCATCTCGCGAAAAACGTTCCCTATTGTTGGGTATTACTCCACCATCTTCCAAAAAGATCAGTTTAGATAAAATCGACTCCTATACAGACGAGGTAATCGAAAAAACACTTGCTGCAGAAGACTATTTCTTGATTGTTGGTCCTCCCGGAACAGGTAAGACATCAATTTTTGCACGACGACTCATAGAAAGCTACTATGCCGATGAGTCTAAGAATATCCTTGTGTTGGCTTATACAAATAGGGCAGTTAATGAGCTGTGCGAAGCCGTAAATGCTGCATTTGGTTGCAAAAACGGTGAGTGCGACAAATATATACGGGTAGGAACGGAACTATCGTGCGAAGAGACATTCCAACATCGTTTGTTGCAGAATATCTCTGAA
>DATERO010000227.1:0-2552 GCA_035271465.1 Dysgonamonadaceae bacterium
ATTAGCTGCAGAATAATGTTCCAATAAAAAACATTAATCTCAAATATTTATGGAAACATTAAAAAAACAACAGACCCTCTCTATTTTCAATCTGTTGGCAGTACTATTTGCCATCGGTATTAATTATTACTCGCAAGTATACACTATTCATGGTAATAGGGTGAGTGATATGAGTGACGAGTACAATAATCTATTTACTCCTGCAGGATATGTATTCTCGATTTGGGGAGTTATATTTCTTGCAATACTAGTTTTTGCAGTTTATCAGATATATGTAACTTTTGTCCACAAGCAAACATTCGATTTTATAAGTCAAACAAGTGGATGGTTTATACTGGCCAATGTTGGTAATGGTTTATGGATTTTAGCATGGTTGTCTGACTATACTTGGTTATCAGTAGTTGTAATGTTTATAATTCTATTTTCACTCATCAAGATTATTATCAATACCAATATGGAGCGATGGCGTGCCCCTGCTAAAACAATTTTGTTTGGTTGGTGGCCCATTTCAATATATGCGGGTTGGATATCGGTTGCCACCATTGCTAACATTGCAGCTTACTTTTCAAAGATTGGTTGGGATGGAGGTTTCCTTACACCAGTAGCATGGACAATAGTGCTAATTGTTGTTGCTACTCTGCTCAATCTCGTTTTGATAATCACACGCGGTATGCGTGAGTTTGCTGTTGTAGGTGTTTGGGCACTAATTGCAATTTATGTTCGTCATCAACTCACCTATGAGTCTATCGCCATTACTGCACTTGCAGGAGCTGCTATTATTCTATTTACAACATTTGCACATGCATATAGAAATAGAAAGATAAATCCCTTTTATGGAAAGCTTTTCAGGTAGAGTTTGAAAAGTCAGCATTTGTTGCGTTTTAAAAAAGCTCTTCTTTTTATCATGACCAAATTTTAATTTGATTTTACACCACTCAACATTCATTTGATATCATCTCATGAATTGATTCCCTGATCATATATTTTGAAGTGATTTCTGTTTCTAAACAAATTATGAATCATACGTAATAGTGTCGCAATCAAAACTATTTGCTATTTTTGTTAGAAATGAATATACAATGACAATGAAAAAGATTTTATTTTGTTTGCTTCTACTAATACCGATATTAGCTATATCTCAAGAACCTTTCAGTTACGACACCATTCGTGTATCTAAAGATGATGCGCGAAACATTCATCAATTAAGAAATAGGGAGCAAATAAACACACAAAATCAATTACAGCAAGCAAATAGACAATCAAGTCAATCAACTGTAGCTTCTGGATTTGATGCCAGAAAAATGCGCTATGGCATTAATTTTGGGTTGAACTTTAGTAGCAACTACTCCCTCTTCAGACTTGCACCACAAGTGGGCTACCAGTTTAATAAATATGTGATGGCTGGTGTGGGTGTAAGCTATTATTATTCGAAAAACAGAATATACCGAACTGACGAACGGATGTCATACATCAGCAATTCTTTAGGTGCTAACGCATTTGCGTATCTCTATCCTGCTAGCGTCTTAGTTTTATCGGCTCAGCCTGAAGCAAACTATATTTGGTCGCATTACAAAGGAGATAGATCAGGGGCACTTGATAAGGTCAATGTTCTTGTGCCTTCATTTGTAGTTGGTGCAGGTTTAAAGCTGGGACCAGCTCATGCCATGCTTTATTATGATTTGGTGCAAGATGTCAATTCACCTTATCCTGCAGGTATTTACTATGGAGTATCTGTTTATTTTTAGAGATGTTGGAGAAGTCACTGTTATTTCAAAAAATATTTCGTCCTATCCAATATCCCATAATTACTACCAGAATAGTAATTGCAGCATAGTTGCCAAAAAGAACACTTTTCACTTTTTTGAACTTGTTTTTGTCTGCAATATATTCAATATATAGTCCCAACAAAATGTATGGTCCAAAAATAACTACCAAAGGGTTTTGTTTAAAAGCTCCAGCAATATTTAAATGTAGTAGCTGATGAAACGCTCTTTGAGAACCACATCCAGGGCATTCCAATCCCGTTACTGTGAGAAAAGGACATTTAGGAAAAAAAGGGTAAATGTTGGGGTCGATATAAAAAAAGATTATCAATACGGTTGCAACTAGAATTGCCACAACCATAATGATAATTTTCTTTTTAAACTTCACAGTCTGTTACTAAAAGCTAAGACCTTGAGCTCCCGGCATATTCATGCCTGTAAACCAGCCCATAGAAACCATAACAATCACGAAAATTAGATAAATAACGCCTGCTATTAATCCAAACATAGTCCATCTTTTAGCGTTTGACGATGAGCGGATTGACTCATCATACTTTCCTTGATCGTACAATGAGTTAACTTTAGCAGCATTGACAATGCCAACTATTCCGAAAGGTAGACAACATAAAATAGTAACAAGAATAGATTCAACCAACCAATTTTTTGGACGAATCGGAGTATCCATTTGAGGAGGTAGTGGGGGAATGTTTTGATTTTCCATTTTATTTAATTTAAAAGATAATATTGTTTACTTGATTTAAATAGATAGCGCATGACCAACTCCTGCTA
>DATERO010000228.1:0-3761 GCA_035271465.1 Dysgonamonadaceae bacterium
GGGGTTTTCGTTTAGTTGTGGACTTGATGGCAACCAGCCCATACGTTCTGATTTTACGTTGCAATCAATCACCGACATCATGCTCCACTTCTCTTTGTCTGCCAAAGGGGAGATTAATTCTGACAATCCCACTTTTTCGTAACGCCATTGACTAGTGTGCATATAGAAATAGGAAGTTGCATTCATATGTCTCGGTGGACGTTGCCAATCCAAAGCAAAAGCCAGAGGCAACCAACCTGTTTGAGGGCGAAGTTTCTCCTGTCCTACATAATGAGACCATCCTCCACCTGATTTACCAATACATCCACAGAATATCAACATGTTTATTGCACTGCGATATATCATATCAGTATGATACCACTGATTGACTCCGCAACCAATAATAATCATTGATCTGCCTTCTGTTTTCTCCGCATTTTCGGCAAATTGTCGTGCAGTAGAGATAATATGTGAGGCAGGAACGCCTGTAATTCTCTCTTGCCATGCAGGAGTGTAAGGAGCATCGTCTGTATATTCGGGAGAAGGAGCTTCGCCCGGCAAACCTAACGAAAGACCATAATTCGCAACCGTTAAATCGTAAACTGTACAGTAAAGAAACTTACCATCAGGAGATTTGCGTACAGGTATTTTCCGATTAATAATTTCTTCGTGTTTGGATGCATTAAAGTAATGGTGTTTGTAGTCGTCACCACCAAAATAGGGGAATGCTACTTCTTTTATTTCGTCAAAGTCTTCAACAAACGAAAGTTGTGGTGAAATATCCTCTCCAGTTGAAACATTCACCATCTCTAAGTTCCATTTCTTGCTCTTGTCCCACCGCGAACCAATCGTTCCATTGGGAATCACCAACTCTTTGCTTTTTTCGTCAAAAAGCAATGGTTTCCAATCTGCATTTTCAACAGTTGCATACTTTTCATCTATATCACTGGCTCTTACAACTCTGCCAGCTACATATCGACCATTTTTCTCTTCAACTTTCACCAAAAAGGGAAGGTCGGTGTATTGTTTCACATATTTCTGAAAGTAGGGTGTCTTTTTGTCCAAGTAGAACTCTTTAAGTATCACATGTCCCATAGCCATACCTACTGCAGCATCAGTTCCTTGTTTTGGTTTTATCCAAAGGTCTGCAAATTTGGCTGCTTCATTAAAGTCGGGAGATATATTGATGGTTTTAGTACCCTTGTAACGCACTTGCGTATAAAAAGGTGCATCTGGTGTACGTGTTACAGGAACGTTTGAGCCCCACAACATAAGAAAAGAAGAGTTGTACCAGTCAGCACTCTCGGGCACATCGGTTTGTTCTCCCCAAGTTTGTGGAGACGAAGGCGGCAAGTCGCAATAAAAGTCATAAAAGCTAAGTATTGTACCACCCATCAAACTCAAATAGCGTGTTCCAGAGGCATAGCTTACCATTGACATGGCAGGTATGGGAGTAAATCCCGCAAGACGGTCTGGACCATATTTTTTGACAGTATATATATTGGCAGCAGCTATTATCTCTTGTGCCTCCTCCCAATCGAGACGGATAAGACCACCCAAACCTCTTTGACTAACATATTCATGTCGTTTCGCAGGGTTATCCATGATGCTTTCCCAAGCAACAACGGGGTCTTTATGTATCTCTTTGGCTTTTCTATATGATTTGGCCAATGCACCACGTATCATTGGATATTTCACCCGATTGGCACTGTATAAATACCATGAGTAACTTGCTCCACGAGGACAACCCCTGGGCTCATGGTTGGGTAGGTCAGGACGCGTTTCAGGATAATCGGTACTCTGAAGTTCCCAAGTTACCAAGCCGTTTTTTACAAATATTTTCCATGAACAAGATCCTGTACAGTTTACTCCATGTGTAGAGCGAACCACTTTATCAAATTGCCAACGGTTGCGATAAAATCGCTCCCAATCACGGGGAGTATCTGTTGTGACAATGTGTTTATCAGGACTTACAGTGGCCTCTTTGCTAAAGTAGATTAGTTTATTGAGTAGGCTCATAATAAAAGCGTGTTAGGTTAGAAAGAACGGGTAATTATTAGTCTTACCAGTCTATTTGTTTGTTATTATTATGCTTTATAAGATGCACTAAATTTACAATTTGGAAACATCTTACACAAATTATTTAGAGTAAACAATGGGGATTTAAAAACATCTAACACTAATTAACCACGCGGTATCACGATGCTTTACAAGACCTATACAGTTTCTATTGTTTTTTTGCAAAAAGATAATCCTTCCCTATAAAATAAAACATTCCGAAGAAGGCCACACTCCAAGCTATTAAAGCAATGTAGATAAAAAAGGAGGGAATTATCATAAGAAAGGGAAGATTAAGTGCTTCCGATAATTTTATAGTGCAAGCTGTGTACATTCCCATGGGGAATATCATTCCCCAATATTGTGGGTGATACTTCAGGGGGAGTTGTTTGAAAACATGCCTCCAAATACCCAGTATTACAATGAGTGGAATCCACCAAGTGCCTATAGCCCAGAAAAACAGTGTGAAACCTTTTAAAAATGGCAATATCTCATTGATAAATGACCAATTGTTTGCGTTCAGAATAAGTAATGACCCAGCCAAGGTTGAGATAGCTACCGCTCCCATATTAATCCAATAGGCAGGAGCAAACTCCTCGGCGCGCATTTCAAAAAAAGACATTCTATATACAATGAGTGTGATGATAATTATATAGAACATACATCCACAAAGGAACATGGCCAATGCGAAAAATGACACGATATCGTTGTCAAAGGGGAGATATCCAGTTAGTTGATTTGCAAGTATAGAAACTGACTGGGTAGATACAATAATTAGTAGCCACACTCCGCTGATAGCTTCATTGATGGGTGGCTTGTTTGCTTTTACTGTGAATACGGTGAAAACGGTGTAAATGAGTATCAACCACGCAGCACTACCTATATATAAGAGGATGGATGCAATCAAAAAATTGCCAGCAATGATGACAAACTGAGTGCCCAAAACACAGGTGCCTGCCACATAGGTCAGTAATCCAGGACTCTTGGCATGATCAAGCGTATCAGCCCAAATTCTTTTGGGATAAAGAATCACTCTTAATATATAGAGGAAACTCATGAACAGATATGCAGCTATGTTGAAATAAAATAGAAGCTTCGCGATGAGGATGAAGTTAAGGTTGTATGAAGCAATGGACACAATGCCTGTTGCCATAATCAATGCAAAATAGGCAGTAGGTAAATTAGCGAGATCGCGAAGAAATGTGGCAGATATCTGCTTGCTTTTATTCATAAGAGATAACTTTTAGAGTCTATGATATTCTAAACATAGATAGATACTAATTGTAAAGTTTCACCGCGGCTGTTGAGTTTTTCAAATACTGTAACAAATCTACACATTCATAAGCAAATTAAAAAAACTTATTTCAATTATTATGGAATAAGTTTACTTTTGATGATACAGCATGTTTAATGTCCTTGATTCATGAGAGATAAGGTGATAGAGTAACTTTTAATTCATGAATGTAAATGTTTCTTTCTCTGATTTATTTCCTTCCTAATCATTGTTTTGATGAAATGAAGTGATTTTTTTCTAGTCAACTCATTTTGGCTTGTCGTTAGATCGATTTATTTTTGTTCTTATAATATGGTCTTCACAATTAGCTGAATTTTTTTGATTCTTGCAATATGGTCCTCACAATTGGTTGAATTTTTTTGATTCTTACAATATGGTCTTCACAATTGGCTGAATTTTTTTAATTCTTGCAATATGGTCTTCACAATTG
>DATERO010000229.1:0-4739 GCA_035271465.1 Dysgonamonadaceae bacterium
GGAAGCTCTATTTGGCACCTACTTTATGCTTTTCCTCCGTTTCCACAATCAACTATTGACGATGGATATAAAGATTTTGCTAATCGATTCACCCCTATTTTGAATGAATATGAGAAACTGGGTGTTCGCTTTGCCTTGGAAGTGCATCCTACAGAAATTGCATTTGACACCTTTTCTGCACGAAAAGCATTAGAAGCGCTAGATTATCATCCATCTTTTGGCTTCAACTACGATCCTAGTCACTTAGGATATCAAGGAGTAGATTATGTCGATTTTATTTATGAATTCTCCGATCGGATCTTCCATGTACACATGAAAGATGTCTATTGGAGCGATACTCCTAAGCAAGTTGGAGTATTTGGAGGACACGCTCCATTTGGTGATCCCCGTCGTTTTTGGAATTTCCGAAGTGTGGGAAGAGGTAAGATTAATTTCGAGGAAATTATACGCGCTCTTAACACTATTGGTTATCAAGGACCTTTATCAATAGAGTGGGAAGATAGTGCCATGGATAGAGAGCAAGGTGCTCGTGAGTCGTGCGAGTTCACTAAGCGTGTAGATTTCCAAACATCTGCACACGCATTTGACGCCTTCTTTGCAAAAGATTAAATCCTTATTAATATAAATATAATATGACAAATAGAAAATTGAAAATGGGCATGGTTGGTGGTGGCAATACCGGGTTTATCGGTGCCATACACAGACGTGCTGCACTCATGGAAAATATGGTAGATTTGGTTTGTGGCTGTTTTAGTTCAAACCCAGAGGTATCCAAAAGTTCAGGGTTATCATACTTCTTACCTGAAAATCGAATATATAGTACTTATCAAGAAATGTTCGAAAAAGAGATGCAACTTCCTGAAGACGAGCGAATGGATTTTGTCTCAATTGTTACACCTAATAAATATCACTTTGAGCCTGCAATGATGGCTTTAGAAAGGGGCTTTCATGTGATTATAGATAAACCAATTACTTTTTCGCTCGAAGAGGCAAAAATACTTGAAGAAAAAGTGAAGGAGACGGGGTTAATATTAGCATTAACACATGTTTACTCAGGCTACCCTGCTGTAAAAGAGATGAAGCACAGAATATCTGAGGGTGAATTAGGTAAATTACGTCGAGTGTATGTTGAATATCCGCAAGGTTGGTTGGCACAACGCATAGAGGCTGAAGACGGGAATAACGCTGGATGGCGTACTGACCCAAACCTATCAGGAAAGGCAGGTTGTATGGGAGATATTGGGACACATGCCTGGCATTTGTGTGAATATGTAACCGGATTGAAGGTTGAGGAGATTTGTGCCGAACTGAACACTTTTGTTCCTAATCGTCAGATAGACGACGATGGGGTTGCGATGATGAGAATGGAGAACGGAGTGAGAGCTCTATTATCGGCCAGTCAAGTGGCTGTTGGTGAGGCTAACGACTTAAATATACGCGTATATGGTGAAAAAGGTAGTTTCCAATGGTATCAAGAGTACCCTAACCAACTATATAAAAAAAATGCGAGTATCCCAGAGGAAATCATCAATGTGGGTGGTAATAATGATTATTTGAGCGATGTGGCGCAATGGAATATACGTACCCCAGGTGGACATCCTGAAGGTTATATAGAAGCTTTCGCAAATATATATCGTAACTTTACTTTGACAGTAATGGCTCACATAAATAATGAAAAACCTTCGTCAAATATGCTTGATTTTCCAACAGTTCATGATGGAGTACGAGGAATGCAATTTATAGAAACGATTGTACAGTCGGGTTGGGATGATAGTGTTAAATGGGTAAAATGGATAGATTAATATTCTGACTATAATATTCTAAATTTAAAAGTTGTAATAATGAAAAGACGTGATTTTTTAACAAACTCTTTACTTATTGGAGCCGCCATACCTTTAGGTGTAGCACCTTTAGTAACGACTTCTTGTTCAGGTGATAAGAAGAAGAAAGGTGCAGGTAAAACATATTCTGCGGAAGATTTAGGTATGTATTCTTTTGTAGATATCGCTCCAGATGGAAAGCCTATAAGAGCTGCACTGGTAGGTTGTGGTGATAGAGGAACAGGGGCGGCAGTTAATTTTTTAGAGTCGGGTCCAAATCTATCAATTGTCGCTTTAGCGGATGTTTTTACAGACAGAATGAATGGATGTAGAAGGACGCTTTCGAGAAGATTCAATAATGATGTAGATGATGATAATTGTTTTATAGGATTTGATTCTTATAAAAAAATTATGGAAATGAAAGATGTTGATCTGGTTTTATTATGTACACCAACTCATTTTAGACCTGTGCAATTTAAAGCTGCAGTGGAAGCAGGTAAGCATATTTTTATGGAAAAACCATGTGCTGTTGATCCCACTGGCATACGTACAGTTATAGCTTCAGCTAAAGTTGCAGAAGCAAAAGGTCTGACAGTTATAACTGGTAATCAGCGTAGACATCGACGCGATTATTGGGAAGCTTTTATCGAAGTGAAAAATGGTCTCATTGGAGACATAGTTTCTTCTACTACTCATTGGAATCAAGGTGCTTGGTGGAACAAGCCTCAACGTCCAGAGTGGAGTGATATGGAATATTGTCTGCGCAACTGGTTTAATATAAAGTGGCTTAGTGGAGACCATATTCTTGATCAAGGTATTCATAATATTGATATTGCAACTTGGTTCATGGAAGAGTTGCCCATTAAAGCTGTAGGATTTGGTGGACGAGCACGTCGTTTGACAGGTGATATTTTTGACTTCTTTAGTGTAGATTATTACTACAATAATAATAAACGAATGTTGCATACAGCTCGCCAAATTGATGGATGTGATGGAAACATATCAGAGCAAATATTTGGTACTAAAGGTGCTGCTCTATTAAACGATAGAGGTGAAATTAAAATTGTTGATTATGAAGGGAAGATATTATGGGAATATGACTATGAAGCAAAACCTGTAAATAATCCATACCAACAAGAACACGTTCATTTAGTAGAGTCAATACGTTTGAACAAAAAAATTAATCAAGCAGAAGATATTGCTTATTCTACACAAATTGCAATTCTTGGTAGAGAAGCTGCCTATACAGGCAAACCAATTATGTGGGATGAGATTATGGCTTCAAATTTAAGGTATGGACCGGAAGAATACGAAATGGGTGCATTACCTGATTATCATGAAGGAGTAGTTCCAATACCAGGAAAAGATCCTGCTATGTAATATAGTCCGAATCATACATATACTGTTAAGTGTATAAATTTAGAAGGGTGTCATAATACAATAGTGACACCCTTTCTAACTATTTAAGAGCATGTAAAACTTAATTAAAGAGGAGACCCATTAGAATAAGAATGGGTAGGGTATATAAAGATTATTTGTTATTTTTGTATTTGTGACACTAATTTAAATCTAAATGTTAAAACGTATATGTTTGTCACTCATTAATGATTAGTATATATGCTTAAAAGTAAGTTGCCATCCAATTGTTTAAAAATCATTCTTGTAATAAGTTTATTCCTCTTTACGATGAGCACTCTGCAAGCACAAAGTGCTAACCAAGAAGAGTTAAAGCTTGGCTTAGTACTTAGTGGAGGCGGTGCCAAAGGCTTTGCCCATATTGGAGTTCTAAAAGTATTTGAAGAGGAAGAAATTCCTATCACTCTTATAACTGGCAATAGTATTGGCACTATTGTGGGTGCACTTTATTCTACTGGTTATTCTGCACAGGATATTGAGAAGTTCACGAAAAATCAAGACTGGGAAATACTATTAAGTGATGGAGTTGAAAGAAGACTTAAGTCTCGTTTTAAACAGGAGTTTGAGCAAAAGTACTTTTTAAAATTAGATTTTAATAAAGAGGATAGAAAGTTTTCCTTCCCTTCGGGTCTAGTTAAAGGGAATAATATATTAAACCTATTCTGTGGAACTACTGCAGCTTTATCTGATAGTATTAATTTTTCAGAGTTGCCTATTCCTTTTGCTTGCGTTGCTTATAATTTAGAAACGGGAAAAGAGGAAGTATTATATGGGGGGTATTTAGCAAAAGCAATGTTGTCAAGCATGGCATTTCCAGGTGTGTTCTCCCCAGTTGTTTTTAATGATATGAAATTACTTGATGGAGGAATTATCAACAACTTCCCTGTAGATATTGCTAAAAGTATGGGAGCAGATATCCTAATTGGGGTAGACTTAAAACAGAAGGAAGAGGACAACCCTCAATTTGAATCGGTTACTACCATTTTTAAAGAAATAGTAAATAAGATTGAAGAAGATAAACATATTGATAATGTAGAATTGGCGGACATAGTAATCAACCCTAAACTTGACGGCATATCTACCTTTGACTTCAAAAAGAATTCAATTGATAGCATTATAAAACAAGGTGAGATAGCTGCACGAGAGCAACTGCCAAAGATTAAAGAGTTAATTAAGAACAAGAGCATCAAACAAAATAACAGCTTTGAAAACTCGATAGATAAAGAATGGCTCATTACAGATATACTTATTCCAGAAAAGTATAACCAAGACAATCAATTTATAATTACTCGGTTAAATTTAGAGAGTAACACTAAGTATACAGTTGAAGAAATTGAAAAAGCTACTGAAAGAGTTTTTGCATATGGTAACTTCGAAACAGTAACTTATAAGCTGCATCCAAATGATAATGGATATAGTCTCGAATTAGTTGTTGAAGACAATAAAAACAAACGTGTTATGCTGGGTGCGGCTTTTAACACTGTAGATATCACTGCATTTTAC
>DATERO010000230.1:0-9881 GCA_035271465.1 Dysgonamonadaceae bacterium
TTGTTCCTTTTTTTGTTGAAGAGTTTCGTTTCATTTCAAGTAAAAGTGCTGCTGTCAATATTGAGGGAATAAATACAATTGAGGAGGCCATAAACTATAACGACGTTTTGCTTTATCTTCCAAAAGAACTTGTAGATCAAATTGATGATGAAGCGTATTTTGAGTCTGAGTGGGAACAATTTATTGGATATACTATTCTTGATGATAGCAACACAATAATTGGTGTAATTAAAGAGGTAGACTCATCTACAATTAACGAGCTTTTTATTGTAGAAAATGAAAATGAAGAAATATTAATACCTGCAACAACCGATTTCATTTTAGAAATTAATCAAGCTGAAAAGCAAATGTTTCTAAGCCTTCCCGAAGGATTGTTGGACAATGAAATTTGAAAATTTATAAGTTTAAGATAGCAGTTTACATTCATATCGCGAATGGTATATTTTAAATTGCTATTTGACTCTTTTCGAATCCTAATCTATACCATTCTGGAATACTATTCATCAGTTTTTTATTATCTTTGCATGAATAACACAATCAAAAAGTTATGGAGAAGAGAAAACAGCAAATTGCAATTTTAGGTTCTACGGGGTCTATTGGTACACAAGCATTAGATGTAATAGCACAGCACCCTGAAAGATTTGAAGTATATGCCATTACTGCTAATAACAATATTGATTTGCTTATCAAGCAAGCTATAGAGTTCTCACCCGAAGTTGTAGTCATTGCTAATAATGATAAATACGAAATTTTAAAAGAAGCACTTAGTAAATATCCCATTAAAGTCTGGTCGGGTATTGAATCTATATGCGATGTAGTTCAGAGCGATAATATAGATGTAGTGTTAACAGCTATGGTTGGGTTTTCGGGATTAAATCCAACAATAAGTGCTCTAAAAGCTGGTAAAAGGATAGCATTGGCTAATAAAGAGACATTAGTTATTGCAGGAGAATATATTGTTGATTTGGCATTAAAAAATGGCGCCCCTATATTACCTGTAGATTCGGAGCATTCAGCAATTTTTCAATGTTTAAATGGCGAGGAGCTAAACCGAATAAATCGCATTTGGCTTACCGCATCGGGAGGTCCATTTAGGAATTTCACTAAGGAAAAACTTCAATTTGTCGATAAAAAGCAAGCACTCAACCATCCATGTTGGAATATGGGATCAAAAGTTACAATTGACTCATCAACCCTCATGAATAAAGGTTTTGAGATGATTGAAGCGAAATGGTTGTTTGATGTGAAACCTTCTCAAATAGAGGTGGTTGTACATCCTCAGTCGATAGTACATTCAATGGTTGAGTTTGTAGATACATCTGTAATGGCACAAATGGGAGTTCCCGATATGCGTGTGCCTATTCAGTATGCATTTACTTATCCCGAACGAATAAAATCAGACTTTAAGCCAGTTAATTTCTTCGAGCTCTCCAATTTGACTTTCGAGAAACCCGATTTAGAAGTGTTTAGAAATCTTTCTTTTGCATATGATGCAATTGAAAAAGGAGGCAATATGCCTTGTATATTAAATGCAGCCAATGAGATTGCAGTAGAAAGTTTTTTGGAAGAAAAAACCTCTTATTTAGAAATGAGCGATATATTAGAGTATGCAATGAGCAAAGTTTCATTCATAAAATCGCCTTCACTAAATGACTATCTTGAAACCGATACTGAAACGCGTAAAATAGCAACAGAATTAATAAATAATTAAATTATATATAAGAGTCAGCCTTATAGGGCTGATTTACTCAACAATGGAAACATTTTTAATAAAAGCAGTACAACTCATTTTGAGTTTGTCTATTCTTGTACTAGTACATGAATATGGACATTATTTATTCTCCAGTATCTTCAACATTCGTGTCGAAAAATTCTATATGTTCTTTAATCCATCTTTCTCAATTGTGCGAGCAAAGAAAATAAATGGTAAGTGGAGAGTGAAATTCTTTTCAAAGAACGCTCCTGAAACGTTACGTGAGAAGCTGGATGATGACGGTAAACAAATATTAGATGAAAAGAGTAACCCAGAGTGGGAAAAAATCCCTACAGAATATTTATCTGATGAAGACTGGTTGAAGCATGAAGACTCTACAGAGTGGGGTGTAGGATGGGTGCCATTAGGGGGTTATTGCAAAATTTCGGGTATGATTGATGAATCCATGGATAAAGAGCAAATGAAACTGCCTCCACAACCTTGGGAGTTCCGTTCTAAGCCTGCATGGCAGCGATTGTTAGTAATGACAGGCGGTGTTATGTTTAACTTGTTGCTTGCTTTTTTTATTTACTCTATGATTATTTTTACATGGGGAGATAGCTATATTGCTTTAAAAGATGTGAGTCAAGGTATGGAGTTTAGCCAAACAGCAAAAAATGCAGGTTTTAAAGATGGTGATGTTATCTTGTTTGCCGATGGCAAAGAGGTGATTGACCGTTTTGATCTTGTAGACAATTTTACCAGTCAGGTGATAGAGTCAAAAATAGTGACCGTGCTAAGAAAGAATAAGCAAGTTGATATTTCAATGCCAACTGACTTTGTGCAAAAGCTTATGGAAGAAAAGCAAGGGTTTGCAGGATATCGACTACCAACGGTTATTTTAGATGTAGATAAAGATGGACAAGCAGACCAAACAGGATTGCTTCCTGCAGATAGTCTTGTAGCGATTAATGAAGTAAAAACCCCTACCTTTGGGGATTTTAGGAATGAGCTGGAAAAGTATAAAAATCAACAAGTATCTGTAGATTTTTATCGTGATGGAAGTTTGGAATCACGCACAGTTAATGTGAGTGATATGGGTACAATTGGTATTGCTGTAAAAACCTTTGTATCTAAGGATGAATATTCGTTTTTTGGAGCTTTCCCCGCCGGAGTTAAATTTGGATTGCGTACTCTTAAAGGCTACATTGCTCAATTTAAATATGTGTTCACAAAAGAAGGTGCATCCTCTCTTGGAGGTTTTGGAGCAATTGGTAATTTCTTTCCTCCGGTTTGGGATTGGTTTGCTTTTTGGAAAATGACAGCGTTTCTTTCTATTATTCTGGCATTTATGAATATTCTCCCAATTCCTGCATTAGATGGTGGACATGTGATGTTTTTGATGTATGAAGTGATAACTCGAAGAAAACCAAACGATAGGTTTATGGAGTATGCACAAATTGTTGGCATGGTTTTCCTATTCGGATTACTTATATATGTAAATGCGAATGATTTATTTAAAGCACTATTTAAATAACTGAAAGATTAAAGATAGATTAAAAGATGGAAGTTATAAAACTCATAAACAACAATCAGGGTAAAACTGCTTTTTCTTTTGAGCTGTTACCCCCACTAAAAGGTAATAGCATTAAGCAAGTATTCAATGTTATTGACCGTTTAAAAGAGTTTGACCCTAAATATATTAATATAACAACACATCACAGCGAAAATGTATTTATAGAGCGCAAAGACGGCACTTATCAAAAAAGAAACATTCGTAAACGTCCAGGGTCTGTTGCTATAGCGGCTGCAATTCAGAATAAATATAATATAACTGCAGTTCCACACATAATTAGCAAAGGATTCACAAAACAAGAAACTGAGTATGCGTTATTTGATCTCTCTTTTCTGGGTGTTCATGATTTGTTATTGTTACGTGGTGATTCTTCTAAGCTCGATGCTGATCAGCTGTCAATGGACAGTCATAAATACTCAACAGGTTTGCAAGAGCAGGTAAACAATTTCAATAGTGGAATATCATTTGATAATTCATCTTTTGAAGCTCCCGACAGACCTTTTTCTTATGGAATGGCATGTTATCCTGAAAAACATGAAGAGTCACCAAATATGGAGTCTGAGCTTCACTATTTAAAAAAGAAAGTAGAAAATGGTGCAGATTACTTAGTCACACAAATGTTTTTCGACAATCAGAAGTACTTTAAATTTGTAGCGCTTTGTAGAAAAGAAAATATTAATGTTCCAATCATTCCGGGAATAAAACCAATTCATCTAAAAAGTCAACTTACAATACTTCCAAAGATTTTTAATTCTGAAATCCCTTCTGCTTTAGCAAAAGAGCTGGAAGCATGTGAAACCGATGATGATGCAAAGAGGGTAGGTATCGAGTGGTGTATACATCAATGCAAGGAGTTGATGGAACATAAAGTTCCGAGTATTCACTTCTATTCGTTTATGGCCTCTGAAAGTGTATACCAAATAGCTCAAGCTATTTATTGAATTAAATAAAGCAGATAGAAATGTATTTTAGAGACATAATTGGTTTAACTGATATAAAAAAGCATCTTATTGATTCAGTTCAAAAAGGTTATGTTCCGCATGCACGAATGTTCTATGGCGCAGAAGGTATTGGCAAACTACCACTTGCAATAGCTTATGCTCGATATCTAAATTGCATCAGTCAAGGGGAAAATGACTCCTGTGGTGTATGCAGTTCATGTTCAAAATTTGATAAATTAGCTCATCCTGATTTACACTTTGCTTTTCCTATGGTGCAAAGAAGATCAGAAAAGCTGATGGTTTGTGATAATTACTTACCTAAATGGCGTTCTTTTTTATCAGAAAATGTATATTTTAATTTAGGTAAGTGGCTTCAATACATTGATGCAAAAAATTCTCAGGGACTTATATATTCGCAAGAGAGCGAAGAGATTATTCGCAAATTGAGTTTGAAGATATATGAGGGTAAATATAAAATAATGCTTGTTTGGTTACCAGAAAAGATGAACTTGGAGTGTGCAAACAAACTTTTGAAAATGATTGAAGAACCACCCGCTCAAACTGTTTTTCTTTTAGTTTCAGAGGATTTAGAAAAAGTAATCCCAACTATACAATCACGGTGTCAACCTATCTACATAAGAGCTATTGAACACGATATAATGATTGATGCTATTCGTTCAAATTACAATCTTTCTCAAAGTGATGCACAGTCTGTAGCTCATATTGCGAACGGAAGTTATTCAAAAGTAATTGAAATAGTTGAATCAAACAGTGATTCTAAATTCATTCTCAGTCTCTTTAATAAAATGATGATGGCGTCTGCATCTAAAAATATCAAATCGATAAAGGAGATAGCTGATGAGATTTCTAAGACTGGCCGAGAAGTTCAAAAAAGCTTTTTGATTTATTCTTTGAGAATGTTTAGAGAATTCTTTGTAAGTAACTTTAAAGTCAATGAATTGATTTATTTAAACCGAGATGAGCAAAACGTTGGATTGCAATTCTCATCATTGATTCATGAAGGGAATATTGAGGATTTATCTAAAGAATTTTCATTGGCACACAAACAAATAGAGCAAAATGGAAATGCAAAAATTATTTTTCTCGATTTATGTTTGAAGTTGACAATGTTTATAAAATAAAAATTTGTTATATTGCAAATGATTTACAATAATTAAAGGAAAAAAGGTTCGTTCAGTTTTTATAAGTTTATTCTTTATAAAGAAAAACGAGCCTACAATTATATATATGGAATACGAAATTGACAAAGAATCACTCAAAGAATTTAATGCGGAGAGTGTTTTAATAAATAAAGAAAATAGAAAGCGCCTAGAATGTTGTAGCTTTAATACTAAGCTTCATACATATAATTGGTTAGAAGACTTTCCAGAGATGCAAGAATGTACAAATTTGGTGGAAGTTCAATTTAAGAACACGAGAAAGTCATTTTATATAAATAGCACTAACATCGATTTGAAACAAGGCGATATGGTTGCTGTTGAAGCTTTGCCAGGACATGATATTGGCACTGTAACGTTAACAGGAAAGCTGGTTTTGTTACAAATGAAGAAAAACAATTTCCGTCCAAATGAAGAGGGACTTCGACGTATATACAGAATTGCACGTGAAGGAGATATAGAGAAATACGAGTTAGCTAAATCTCGCGAAGAGATAACCATGATTCGCTCCCGAGAAATATCTCAAGACTTGGGGTTGGACATGAAAATTGGCGACGTAGAGTATCAAGGTGATGGTAATAAAGCAATTTTTTATTATATAGCCGATGGACGCGTTGACTTTAGGGAGCTCATAAAAATATTAGCGAGCGAGTTTAGAGTTAAAGTTGAAATGAAACAAATAGGTGCAAGGCAAGAAGCTGGACGCATTGGAGGGATTGGACCATGCGGTCGTCAATTGTGTTGCAGTGGTTGGTTAACTAATTTTGTTTCTGTATCAACATCTGCTGCACGCATTCAAGAGCTGTCTATTAACCCACAGAAACTGGCAGGACAGTGCGCTAAGTTAAAATGTTGTCTCAATTACGAAGTAGACGCTTACATTGAAGCTCAGAAAAAACTACCTTCACGCGAAGTTGTGTTGGAAACTACTGAAGGAGAGTATTATCATTTCAAAACTGATATCTTTTCAGGGATGATGACCTATTCATTAGGAAGAAGTGGCACTTCGGCATTAATTACCATTCACAAAGATCGTGTATATGAAGTGATTGGTTTAAACAGAAAAGGAGTAAAACCAAACAACCTACAAGTCGAAACGGAAGAAAAGCATAAACGAAAAGAGGTTTATGGTGGTGACTCGCTAAATGAAGACAGCTTAACACGTTTTGATAACACAGTGGAAGCTAAGCCAAAAAGGAATAAAAGAAAATCATCATCTCGTCGAAGAAACAGAAATAATAGAAACAAGAACAGAGGTTCTGCTCAAGATGAGAAATAAGTTTATCAAGTACTTTTTCTTTTTTCTACTTGCTACTTGTTTGTATTCTTGCAAACAGAATGAGATCTATTATAAATTTGAACCAATATTGCACAATGAATGGAGTAAAAACAAAGAGATTTGTTTTGAACTGGACTCTCTCAATGTAAACCATATTGATAAATATAACATTAACATAGAATTATCGCACAATGTGAATTATGCATATCAATCACTATGGTTATATATAGATCAAACACTACAAGATAGCATAAGTGTTAGAGATACTTTAGAGTGCATTCTAACTGATGAAAACGGTGTGTGGTTGGGAAGCGGAAATGGTCCTTTAAGACACATCTCTTTTTCGTACAAAACTGATTTAGCATTAGATACAGCCATACAAAGTAAAGTTTGTATCTCCCATGCTATGCAAGATGTTAAATTGAAGGGTGTTGAAAAAATAGGGTTGAAAATTTATTGATTTTTGCTCTATTTCTTTTTGCTTTTTGCTTTTTTAGATGATGGTTCAACAAGCTTCTCCACATTCCTATCAATAACTGTTTTTAATTCTGCCTGTAGCCTTTTAATCTCTAACGCCTGATTATTAATAGTAAGAAGTAATGCGTTAAGCTCTTCGTTTTCAACAGAGTCAGGAAATTGAGCTTTTACTCTTCCAATAAAATCACTCAACACATTCATGTAGTTGTTAAAAGCATCGTATGGAGTAGGATAGGGACTGAACTGTCCATGAACAGCTCCATCAGAAAAATGCTTAGTTGACATATAATAAAAGTGATCACTTGATTGCAGATAGAGCCAGTCTTGCTTCAATCTTCTATCATTACACATACGCAATCTTTCTCCTATTTTATATAAAGTTTCAAATGCTTCTTTTTGTAGTGTATTTCCCAGCCAAGCACTCAAATCTCTTTCTTCATCTGCCCATGATATTGGATAAAGCACATCTAACTCTCCAATAGGTTTGTTTGAATCCATTACTTGAGAAGGCGTATTAAACTCCATGCCTTTTTCAAAAGCATAATGGGGTAAAGCTTTCATGAATTCGAAAATACCTGTGTGTGAAGGTTGCATATCTCCAAAAGTCTCGTAGTTCATAAATAAATTAACTACTTGTTCTTCAGCAGGCAAATTATCAATCCAACTAATAAACTTATCGGCAGTTAGCGGATAATCATGCCAGTTGTAATTAGAAAATCTAAACATGATATCATCACTAAACTTGTAGTTTTTAAGCAAAAGCTTAAGCTTTGGCTGCACAGATGATGTATAGACATAGTTAGGGCTCTTCCATCCCAAAATGTGCTTTGCACCCTCCGTAATCACTTTGTCATAACCCATCTCGTAAATAGCTTCACCAATATCATTTGAATAAATGAGCTCAGTATTTCTAAATACCGTGGGTTTTTGGTTAAATAGTGATTCAATTCTTTCTGTGTGACGTTTCACTTGGCTTTTAAATTCGATAGGATCGATCATTGACGCCAATGAGTGTGCATAAGTTTCGCTTAGAAACTCAACATTACCCGTGTTTGCTAACTGTCGGAGACCATCTATAACTTCTGGTGCATAGATTTCCAATTGTTCAAGAGCCGTTCCCGAAATTGAAAATGCAACCTTAAATCGTCCTTTGTATTGATTTATCAAGTCAAAAAGCATTCGATTTGCAGGAATAAAAGAGTTTGCTGCAATTCGTTGCATTATGTCTTCATTTGAAAAATCATCATAGTAGTAATGATCTCTTCCAATATTGAAAAATCTATATCGTTTCAACCTAAAGGGTTGATGTATTTGAAAGTAAAAACAGATGGTTTTCATATTTTTGAATTTTCGATAGTTTCCTTTTTATTGCACATACCTATTATAAATGTCACGTACTTTTTGACCAGCATATTCCCATTTAATCTCATCGACTTCTTTTTTCCCTTCTACACTCAAGAACTCCTCCATAGCTTCGTAAGTGCAAATAGAGTATATAGCATCGGCCATTCCATCCACATCCCAATAGTCTGTCTTTATCACATTCTTCAATATTTCAGCACAACCTGATTGATATGATATAATAGATGGAACACCACATTGCATTGCTTCTAATGGAGATATCCCGAAGGGCTCTGACACAGAGGGCATCACATACACGTCGCTCGATTTAAGCATTTCATATACCTGTTTCCCTTGCAAAAAGCCAGTAAAATGGAATTTATCGGAGATACCTCTATCGGCAACCAGTCTAATCATTTTATTCATCATGTCGCCACTTCCAGCCATTACGAAACGTATATGATTGCTGTTTTTCAATACTTGAGTGGCAGCATCAACAAAATATTCAGGCCCTTTTTGCATAGTGATACGACCCAAAAAAGTTACCACCTTTTCAGGTACTTCAGTTATGCGTTCAATGGCTAAAATTTCAGGGCTAAGTGGCTCAACTGCATTATGTACAGTGGTTACTTTTGATGGGTCTTGATGATACTTTTCTATTACTGTCTTTCGGGTCAAGTTGCTCACACAAATGATGTGGTCAGCATGATCCATCCCATTTTTCTCAATGTTATAAACAACAGGGTTCACATTACCCCTGCTTCTGTCAAAATCAGTTGCATGAACATGCAGTATCAAAGGCTTCCCTGTAATAGCTTTGGAGTGTAATCCCGCAGGATAAGTTAACCAATCATGAGAGTGAATAATATCAAAATCATATGCACGAGCTACTACCCCCGCCACAATTGAGTAGTTGTTTATCTCTTCAAGTAAATTGTCAGGGTATTTACCAGAAAACTCTATGCACCCTAAATCGTTTGTGTGAATATAATTGAAATCTGCATAAATACTATCTCGCAGTTTGAAGTACGCTTGTGGATCCATAAATTTCCCCAATTTAGAATTGACAGTCTCCATAGATACATCTCGCCAAACAATAGGCGTATTGTTTGCTCCAATAATCTTTAGGAAACTTTGATCTTCGTCACCCCACGGTTTAGGCATTACAAACGTTATGTCCATATCTCCTTGCATTGCCATTCCACGCGTTAATCCATAACTCGCAGTACCTAATCCACCTAATATGTGGGGAGGGAATTCCCATCCAAACATGAGTGCTTTCATAATCTATCTATTTCAATTTCTTTTCTGTGTACTTTTTCATAAGCTGCATTGCGCGAAGAATCTCTGCTACGCTCATAGCAAATGAGTATGCTCCATGAGCTGTAAATGGAGG
>DATERO010000231.1:0-4383 GCA_035271465.1 Dysgonamonadaceae bacterium
CACAATGATATGGCGCTTTCCTCGTTATCAGGCAGAGATCAAAAATGGAGCACAACTCGCAGTACGTGAAACCCAGGTAGCTGTATTGGTAAATGAAGGACAGTTTGCCGATGTTTATCAGCCTGGACGTTATGAGCTCAATACCAGCAATATGCCTATTCTTACTACTCTGAAAGGATGGAAGTACGGCTTTAATTCACCTTTTAAGGTGGATGTCTATTTTGTAAATACAAAACAATTCTTGAATCTGCGTTGGGGAACTGCAAATCCCATAATGATGCGTGATCCTGAGTTTGGGCCTATTCGTATGCGTGCATTTGGTTCGTATTGTTTTCGTGTAGAGCCAAATCCAATAAAATTTATCCGTAATGTTGCGGGAACTGATGGGAATTTTACAACTGAGAGCATAACTGAACAACTGCGCAATTTTGTAATAACAAAGTTCACTGATTATTTAGCTGAATCAAAAATTGCTGCACTTGACTTGGCGGCAAATCTTAACGAGTTCTCAAGTGAACTTTTAATTGCATTAAAAGATGATTTTTCAGAATATGGCATCGAGCTCACTAAGTTCTTAGTGGAAAATATCTCTTTGCCAGAAGCTGTTGAGGAAGCACTCGATAAACGCACAAGTATGGGTGTTATTGGTAACATGACGACTTATACACAAATGCAATTTGCTGATTCGCTTAAAGATGCAGCAAACAATCCTTCGGGTGGTGGCAACTTAGCGGGTGATGCTATGGGTGCTGGGATTGGTTTGGCCATGGCAGGAAAGATGGCACAGGAAATGATAAATCCACAAGGTGGACAATCTCAGAATCCTCTCGCTTTTAATTCTCAGCAAGGCACTCCTCCTCCTCCCATGCCACAACAAGCTATGTATCATGTTGCTGTTGATGGAGTTCAACAAGGACCGTTTGCTCAATCACACTTGCAACAAATGGCGCAACAAGGGCAAATCACTCCAGACACTTTAGTGTGGACCCAAGGAATGTCAGGATGGGAGGCAGCTAAATCAGTTCCTTCAATATCTCAACTGTTTGGTGCAGTTCCACCACCTTTATAAACTATCGCCATTAAAATATTTAACTAATACATTCATTATATAAAAAAATTAGATTATGAACGCAATTATCGAAAATTTTAAAGACATCATCACTAACAAGTATGCACAGTTTAAAGGAAGAGCCAATCGGGCAGAGTTTTGGCAGTATGTATTGGTCTATTTTGTGATAGCCGTAGCATTTATTGTACTAATGAACCTTTTTGCAGGAGTTAAAGTATTGAGAATGGTTTTTATGATTCTCTATGTTATCGTTATGTTGGTTTTGCTTGTTCCTTCGTTGGCAGTAAGTGTACGCCGTATGCATGATATAGGCAAAGCCGGGGGTTGGATTTTTATAAATCTCGTGCCTATTATCGGGTCAATCTGGTACCTGATACTTGCAATAAAAGAAAGTGAACCCGGTACAAATAGGTTTGAGAAATGATAAGTTGAAAGAGATAAGTCTCTTAACCTTGAGATCACTCTGAAAATAATCAGTACTCTTCAAAGTCTCTTTCAGTGAATTTAGAGAAAAAGTGAGTGAAATTAACTTTTCGGAGTGGACTCAACCTTGATTTATGAATAATATAATTTGATTGGATTTAAGACTGTAGAAACGTACTCCCGATGAATAGAGATTTCCGCAGCGTTCCAATGTGTCTATAATCATAAAGCACACAAATTAAAAAACAGAAAAATGAAAGCAATAATTTACAGAGCAATAATGGTAATAGCCCTTCTGCTCACATTCAGTTTTACAGTTGATGCACAAATCAACTTAAAAAAACTTGGCAATACAGTTAAAAGATCGGCTGAGCAACAAGTAGAACAAAAGATAAAAGAAAAAGCAGCGCGCGAAACACGTGAAGCCTTAGACAGAGGAGAGAAAAAACTTGACCAAAGTGTTTCAAATGCTACTGCGGGAAAAGCTGCTTCAGGTAACAAAGCAATTGATCAAGGCGGAATTCCACATGATGCTGAAACTATTTATGTATCGGCAAACAATGGTAGTAACCGTAATGATGGTAGCCTGTTGGCGCCACTAAAAGATCTGCAAAAAGCCATAGATATTGCCCCAGAAGGAGCGCTTATTTGCCTTGCAGAAGGTAATTATTTGGGCTATTTAGACCAAGGATGGGTAAAAGTAAACAAGTATGTATCTATCGTAGGTGGATATTCAGATAATTTCTCTCAACGCGACCCTATAAGGTATCGCACAACAATGCGTCCGGGTGTTGAACAGATAATGACATCGGGCAACCAAGGGGTGATGGACATTCGTGTGATGGGAAAGCGCAACGGGGTAGTGCTTGTAGATGGTATCATCTTCGATCGTGGACAGATAAACTTGTATATAGCACCTATATATGACGATGATAGAGCTTCCGCACCCGAAGGGTGTGAAACAGGACGTATTGTGAATGTTGATGAAACACCTCCATTGCCAGTGATAGAACCCGCTGGTATGAAAAGCGCTTTTCAACTTATTAGCGGTGAAATGGAAGGCAACCTAACTATTCGTAATTGTGTTTTTCTCAATGGTTATCACTTTGGCATACAAATGGCTTGTAAGGGCGGACACTTCGATATAAATAACAATGTGTTTGTGGCAAACCGAATGGCTGCTTGCGAAGTAAGAGGCGGATTGGCTCAACCCAACACATCATACGTGGAGTTTCATAACAATACCTTACTATTTACATGGTGTAGAACCAAACATATGGAAGATATGGGCTATGGATTCCGTTATATGACGGGTATTGATGCCGATGTATATAATAATATAGTTGGTTGCAGCAATTATGGAGGGTTAGATCGTGCCTATGTGGATGCTGATAAAAACAAAGAGGGAAAACGTGTAACCTCGGCTTGGAACAACCTGTTTTTCGGCAACCGAAATGGGGATATGGTTTTGCCATCGGGTGGTGGTGGATGGACTTTTGTGCTTTCAAAAAACTTCGAAGATGTGAACCAGCTTACTAAATATGAGAACAATCGGGAGATGAATGAAGCGGAAGTAAATGCCATAAGCAACAAAATTGATGCTCCTTATCTGAAAGGCTTTATTGGAATAACAGGTACACAAACCTCAGAATTCAACCCTAATTCATCTATAAATCAGTTTAGAAACGCCTTGGGAATGAATATGCAAGGTACAGAAACTGTACGTGTTTCGATGTATGCCAACCGTTATCCATATGAAAAAGTATTTGATCTGTTTGGTGCTATAGAAGGCTACGGAGCACAAAGGGTTTATTAACCCCTATTATTCATGCTTTATTTGAAACAGCTAAACAATCTTAAAGAAAAATTGAAATGAAAAAATTAATTGCGATTTTAATCCTCGCATTTTCCTTACAAGGTGTGGCAAATGCGCAAATTGGCAGGTTACTTAACAAAGCCAAAGAAACAGTGAAAAAAGAGACAAAAGAAGCAACGAGCAGTGCAACTGAAGATGTGTCCAACACTACATTGGATACAAAAACTGCGGTTTCTACCGTCGGTATGTCTGATGAGGTGCGTCAGGCAGTTGCCAAACTCAAAGATCCGAGCCTTAGGGCACCTTCTTGTTGGGCGTATGATTCCTTTGCTGACCAAGGAGGTGCTGCTTTTGATCTTGAAGAAGAAAATGCAAACCCAATGCCACTCGACAAGATGAATCATTATGAATTTATTCAACGCATTTATCGCTTTTCGTCTGAGGAATTGGACGCTATCAAAAAACAAATAGAAGACAGAAATAACGACAACTTATCTATTTGTGAGGCAGTATGTATACCCGGCACATTTAGTCTAAAATCTGATGTAGGGAAACTCTTTACCGATGGTGAAGCATTTGCTGCAGAACTAAATCTGAAAAAAGAATCTGAACTTTATAATCACTACATCGATGCACTTAAAAGCTATGTTACTCAACGTTATGAAGTTGAAAAAAAGGGTGAAGATAGATTTACCTTAAAATCGCTGCAAGTAGGAATGAACAGCATCAGAAATATAGATGGGAAACAACACTTCGTAATTTACGATAACTATGGAACACCGGTAATTACACCTGCTAAAAAAGATATATACGATTATGAAAGGGCTCAATTAATCGGCATTCGCCAATTACTTGACCGTAGGGATGATTCATCACAGTGGGATGAATATAATTTTGCGGATATTGTAATATACAGTATGGCAGAAGGGCAAAGGAACTCATTGGCTAACCAAGAAAAACTGCCCGTACCTGCTTCGCAGATGAACAATCCTGCATTGAAAGCCAAAATGCTTGAATTGGCACGCAAAGCTTATCCATCGTGGGATATTAAAGAGCTCATAATTATAGAATCGGC
>DATERO010000232.1:0-4713 GCA_035271465.1 Dysgonamonadaceae bacterium
TTGTACTAAACGAAGGGGATTGGATTTCACTAAATGGTACAACAGGTAACATCTATGAAGGTAAAATTGCAACTCAAGATGCAGAGATAGGGGATGACTTCAACGAGCTAATGAGAATAGCTGACAAGTACATGAAGCTAAGAGTGCGTACTAATGCTGATACACCTCATGATGCAATCACTGCTCGTAACTTTGGAGCTACAGGAATTGGTTTGTGCAGAACAGAACATATGTTCTTCGAAGATGATAAAATATTGTCCATGCGCGAGATGATTCTCGCTAAGGATGAAGAAGGTCGTCGTAAAGCATTAGCAAAACTTCTGCCGTTGCAAAAGAAAGACTTTAAAGGCATCTTCACTGCTATGAGAGACATGCCAGTAACTGTACGATTGTTAGATCCTCCTCTGCATGAATTTGTTCCACACGATGAAAAGGGGCAAGAGGAAATGGCTAAAGTAATGGGTATATCTTTCGATGAGATTAGTGAGAGAGTGAGTGGATTAGTTGAGTCTAACCCAATGTTAGGATTACGTGGTTGTCGCTTAGGGAATTTATATCCAGAAATTACAGAAATGCAATCGCGTGCTATTATTGAGGCGGCTGTAGAGCTTAAGCAAGAGGGGATAACAGCTGTTCCTGAGATAATGGTTCCATTAACTGGTATATTGTATGAGTTTCTAGCACAAAAAGCTATCATAGACGAAACTGCGGCTAAAGTGTTTGAAGAAAAAGGCGAAAGTGTTGACTACAAAGTAGGAACGATGATAGAAATACCACGTGCTGCACTAACTGCACATAAAATTGCAGCTGCAGCCGATTTCTTTTCGTTTGGCACAAATGACTTAACTCAACTAACCTTTGGTTATAGCAGAGATGATGTTGCTAAGTTCCTACCTATTTATATTCAAAAAGGGTTCCTTAAACATGATCCCTTTGCAGTATTAGATCAAAATGGAGTGGGGCAGTTGGTAAGTATGGCAACAGAGAGAGGTCGCTCAGTAAAACATGACTTAAAGTGTGGTATATGTGGTGAGCATGGTGGCGAACCATCGTCAGTGAAGTTCTGTAGTCAAGTAGGACTAAACTATGTGTCTTGTTCTCCATTCAGAGTGCCAATTGCACGATTGGCAGCGGCTCAAGCTGCATTAGAGCAGTTGAACTGAGATATTAAGAATTGATTCTATAATTAAAAGTAAAAAGTGAAACTCATAAGGGTTTCACTTTTTCTATTCTGATCATTGTGCTTCTAAAATATTTCACAACAGATCTGTTCTTATATCTTCAACTTTTTCGAGTAATACATAATGACTCCCAAGATACAGAATAACACAATATTACCAACAAGCAAAGCATAATTTTCCATTTGAATCAAGGTGAAAATAAAAAGATAAAGAAATGCCAATAGTGATCCAATAAACATGCCTTGTTTTCGATTTTGAAGGATGCTTGACATATGTAAAATGATTAATACAGTTGTCATTGTTGCTGCAATAAAATAAGCGAGGTTAAATCCCCATATCTCTGACAATGAAAGCAGAAGAGAGTAAAACAACACCAGAGCGAATCCTACTAGTAAATATTGGAAAGGATTTACCAATTTCTCTTTCAAAACCTCAACAAAGAAAACTATAACGAATGTGAGAAGAATGATAAGAATGGCGTATTTCACACTGCGTAAATTTTGTTGATATTGATTTACTGATTGAATAAACTTTACACCAAACACTGAAGACACCATTTGATTGATAGCAGTTGAATTGTCTGCATTTATAGTTTGACCGAAGCTTCTGTTAAGATCAATAACTTTCCACTGTGCTGTAAACCCTTCTTTAGTCACATCATGACTTGTGGGCAGAAAGCCGCCACCAAAACTTGGTGTTGCCCAATCTGATTTGAGTTCAGCAGTAGTTGTTTTTCCTATAGGTGTAATAAAGAAACCTTCTGATCCATTCAGATGCAGCTTGATAGTAAACGGAATAGCATTTTGTGACGCTCCCATCAATGCCGTGGAATCGAGCTTAACATTCAAACCTGCACCAAATATTCCTGTTGAAACAGATGGGGCTGTGGTTGGTTTATTTCTTTCAGTGTAATATATATCTGTGGGTAAAGTGGCTTCTGTATATAGATTTTCGATAGGGATGCCTGACTCAAAATTAAGTTCGTCATCGCCCAATTGCAACACTACTCCTTCGCGAATCCCTTTCAAATCGGATATTCCCATAATCATCCGCGCTTCATCCAGATACATAAGCTCAGGCTTAATGCCTGTTTTTGCAAGTTCAGACATGTTGAATCTGCCTGAAAAGATTATATCTGAACGATAAACTGTGACCTCATATATGGCACGTTTCCTTTTTTCTGCTTTTGCATCAGCAATCACGTTAAGATCTTCAGGGAGTAGAAGTAAGTTCTTTCGCACTAATTCTTGTCTGTCTTTCTGAACCAACTCCTGCACATATGGGATCACAATACAAGGACCTGTCAATATTTGTTCACCGCTCCATTTAGAGGTTATCTCAGATACAGCACTCCTCTTTGTTTCCATTCGTTCATAGATAAGACTAGTTATCATACTAATTGGAATCAGCAACAAAAGCGTGAGAATTCCAACTATCGATACTTTGATAGTAGTTGAGTAACGCTCTTTAATAGGTCTTTTCTTATGAGGTTGAGAAGGAGCATTATAATCTACAGGTGTTTCCATAATTTGCCAAGCATTAATTAATTGTTGACTTAAGCTGTATTGATATTACCTATAATAGATTCATTTCACATTTATTCTCTTTTTAGAGCACTATCTTTCACAAAAGCATCATTCAAAGCAACAACAGCTTTTTCGTAACAGTCTCTCTTAACCACAAATTGCATATTAACCTGATTAAGCGATTGTCCCAGACTTTCAATGTTTATTCCTTCTTCATATAAAGCCTTGCTTGCTCTATATAAGAATCCTGGCAATGCAATGTTTGTTCCCAACACACTTACGATAGAGCTCGGTAGCGTTATCACGCGATAGTAGTTTGTTGTGAGTTCTTCGATAAGTCTTTTGGACTTGTCGGTATCCCACAAAACAAATGTAATGGAGTTGGCGTTGGTTGATTTGAGTATATAACTCACTTTATGTCTATCTAAGTGCTGCATGATGCCTAAATCGAAACCTACTTCACCTACCATCATTGGGTCATGTACTTCCACCGCAATTACTTTGCGAGTGCCCGATACAATTTCCACGCGAGGATTTGGAGAGATATAATCGCGCGAAATCAAAGTGCCTGGGTGCTCTGGTTCAAAAGTGTTTTTGATGCGGATATTAATGTTAGCAAGTTCCAATGGTTTTGCAGCCTTTGGATGAATGGCCTCCATACCAATATCTGCTAACTGGTCAGCAATAATGAAATTAGTAAAACCTACTGGTATTGAGTTTTCAATTCCCACAATTTTAGGATCGGCACTTGACAAGTGGTATTCTTTGTGAATAATTGCTTCGTCAGCTTTCACTTCTACGGCAATCTTACTAAATGTAACTTCCGAATAACCACGATCGAAAGCACGCATAATACCTTCAGTACCCTTGGTATATCCTGTGGCTATACAAAGTACTTTGCTAAAGTCTATATCGCGAAACTCTTTATGTATGCGTTGGTCAATGGTAAGCGGTTCGTTGTCATTAAATCCACACAAATCTACAAATCGGGCATTAATGCCATTATTGTTCAAAATGTTGGCCGAGTTCCAACCCGAATGTGCTTCACCAATTGAAGCTAGTATTTCTCGTGCTGCCAACGAGATATCAATGATGTTTACATATCCCGAAGCCATTACTTTGCCTAAGCTATAAAGAAGCGTCTTTGCTTGGTCCACACGGAAGCGGATAAAATCGCGCGCTTCTTTTAGGTCTAAACCAATATCGGCATAACCATCATTTATCAATAATAATCTTTTTGCAAACGAATCAAGCGCGCTGCTATAATCTTCACCATTCAAAAATTTATTGTAAATGCCTGGTTCATCTGTCTTTTTGTGTTCCAACAGCCAGTTTGTAACATTGTTGTAAGCCGACACCACAAATATACGATTGTACAGCTCTTCGTTCTTGCGATCTCCTTTAATTATGTTTTGCAATACATCCTGAAACTGAGACATGGATGTTCCGCCAATTTTTTCTACTGTAAGCATAGTCTTTAATTACGTTTATTGTTGAACCTAAAATTTAATCAATTCGCGATAGACGCGTTGTATGGGCAAACCCATTATATTGTAATATGAACCGTTGATATGTTTTACTGCTACATAGCCAATCCACTCTTGCACACCATATGCACCCGCCTTGTCCATCGGAGAGTAACGTTCTACATAGTATTCAATCTCCTGGTCTGTTAGTTTTCCAAACTCAACATCGGATGTTGCCGAAAATGATGTTTGTTTTTTGGTAGAGGTAAGACAAACACCCGTAATCACCCGATGTGTTTTTCCCGACAGTTGGCGCAACATCTGTTTTGCTTCCTTTTTGTTTGCAGGCTTTCCAAGCACCGTGTCCTCTAATAGTACTATTGTATCTGCAGTGAGTAGCAATTCATCTTCATGCAGTGAAGCAGCATAAGGTTTTGCCTTTTTGATAGCTACGAATTCTGCTATTTCTTCTGATGGAATGTTATCTGGATAGCTTTCATCAATGTCTGGCAATACTTTTACTTCAAAATCGATGTCTAT
>DATERO010000233.1:0-6836 GCA_035271465.1 Dysgonamonadaceae bacterium
ACTAATACTTGCTAAGAAACGATTTGGGAAAGGTTGATTGTAAACATTTTCAATTATGGTGCTTTGTGTGAGTTTGTATTGTTTCAGAAATTTTTCTTTCAACGCTTCTGATAGTAAATTTTTCAATACGCTGTTCACTAATAATTTTCCCATATAAGCTCCACTACCCTCGTCACCTAGAATATATCCAAGGGGAGGAGTATGGCTTGTTATTTCCTTTCCGTTCCACTCGCAAGAATTACTCCCTGTCCCTAGTATGCATGCAATACCTGGCTCATTTCCACACAAAGAATGTGCTGCACCTACAATATCACTATGTACTTCAATTTTATTAATGGGGAAGGAGGTATAAAGTGCCTCTTTTACTTCTTCAACTTTTTCAGGTGTGCAACCTGCCCCATAAAAGTAAATAGCATCTAATGAAGCATCTTTGAACTGAGGGAAGACACGGTCTTTTATCTCTTTTGCAATCTCTTCTTGCGTCTGAAATATAGGGCTAATACCAATTGATAAAAAACGATGTGTAATTTTGCCTCTTTCTACTAAGCTCCAATCTGACTTAGTAGCACCGCAATCGGCTATTAGTATTTGATGATTATTCATTTTCGGTAGTGTATTGTGCTCCTCTAATTTTATAAATGATGGGTATTGTTTGATATTTCTGCATAACGTTTATCGGTAGTTATGAGTTTAAATATTATTCGTTTTTTATTTATTTTCTTACTTCTTCTTCCCAAATTCAGAATCAATTTTCAAAAACGGTATCAAAAGCAATGTTGGAACTGTTGCTATCATGATAAATATAAAGAAATGATTATATCCCAACATCTCTTGCAACCAACCAGATATCATCCCCGGAATCATCATGCCTAAAGCCATAAAGCCGGTGCAAATAGAATAGTATGCTGTTTTATGTTCACCATCTGAAAAGTAAATAAGAAAAAGTACATAAGCGGTAAATCCAAACCCATAACCAAATTGCTCTACCGCAACAGCTGCATTTATCCAGAAAAAGCTTTCGGGTTGAAAAAAAGATAACAGTAAATAAGCAGCATTGGGTAAAGTAATGCTTAAAGCCATTGGCCATAGCCAATACTTCAATCCTTTTTGCGATGCAACGATGCCACCGATGATTCCACCCAGCGTCAGTGCAATTATTCCAACTGTTCCAAAGACTACACCCACTTCTTGAGTAGAAAGTCCTAGTCCTCCCACCTCTCTTACATCTAATAGGAAAGGTGTTGCTAGTTTTACCAACATGGCTTCTGCCAATCTGTATAATAGCATAAATGCGATGGCCAATCCAATTCCTTTTTTTGTAAAAAAAGAGACAAATGTATATCTGAATTCATTTAAAATATCTGTAGGTGTGAGTGCAGTTTTGCCCTGATCGGCAATAGGGCGGGGGAGAATGTAATTGTGATAGAGAAAAAGGATAAGAAAGAGTCCTGCTAATACTAGAAAAGTGATTTTCCACGCATAAGGAGTATTGCCTGTCTTTGTTTCTAATAATCCTGCCAAGATTATCAATAGTCCTTGTCCAGTTATCATGGCAAGTCGATAAAAAGTGCTGCGAATACCCACAAAAAATGATTGTTGCGAGTCATCTAAAGCAAGCATATAAAACCCATCGGCTGCTATATCGTGTGTGGCAGAGCTAAAAGCAAGTAACCAAAAGAAACCAAGGGATGCTTGAAAATAAAAGGGTGTGGGCAATGTGAAAGCTACTCCTGCCAAACCAGCTCCAATGATTAACTGCATTGTAACAATCCACCACCGTTTGGTTTTAAGTATATCTACAAAGGGACTCCAGAATGGTTTGATTACCCACGGCAGATATAGCCAACTTGTGTAAAGTGCAATGTCAGTATTCGATAATCCAAATCGTTTGTACATTATCACTGCTACGGTCATTACTACTACGTAGGGTAATCCTTGTCCAAAATAGAGGGTGGGTATCCATGACCATGGATTGCGGGTGGTGGGTGGGGGTGATTGTTTCATTGACTATTAAAAAATAATGAGTTTTCTTATATGTGAGAAGGATTTAATCCCAAAGATACTGCTCGTTGTAATCAACATTATATTTTTTCAAAAAAACTAAAAACTCTTCCTGAAATGTTCGTTTTCTGTGATGCTCTTCTTGATTTTTAATGTAATCTATTACTACTTCTACTTCAGATGGATTTACAGAGAAGATTCCATAACCATCTTGCCAATAAAAATTGCGGTAATTTGGCGCAATTGTTTTAATCCATTTTGAAGAAGACTTCTTGACCTCTTCTACCAATTTAATTTGGGTGATGTTTTTAGATAGGAGACAAAGTATATGGACATGGTCTTTTGTTCCACCGGTTTGAAGTGGTATGCAGTTTAATTGTTTGCATATTCCACCCAAGTATTCCATTAGTCGAGGTTTTAGCTCTTTATCAATTAATGGTGCTCGGTTTTTTGTGCTAAATGTAAGATGTACATAAACTTTTGATAAGGATTGAGCCATTGTTTCATCTGTTTTGTGTAATTTATATCTGGCGCCCTTTCAGGGCTTCTTTTTTCTATGTGCTTTATACGTAGGGCGTTGCCCTACGCTGTTGTCTTTATGCCCTTTCAGGGCAGCTCTTCACTTTATTCTTAGTCTTCGTTATAATTTACCTTTAATTCTTTGTTTTTTTATATGTCTTATTCGTAGTGCATTACCCAGCGCTGTTTATTTATGCTCTATCAATTACTATAGTATTTGTAGATAGTAAGATGATTTAGAGCAAGACCATAATAGAATCTAAAAATAGGCGTTTTTATTAATATTGCTCCGTGTTGTGTGTAAATGTTAGATGTACATAAACTTTTGATAAGGATTGAGCCATTGTTTCATCTGTTTTGTGTAATTTATATCTGGCGCCCTTTCAGGGCTTCTTTTTTTCTATGTATCTTATACGTAGGGCGTTGCCCTACGCTATTCTCTTTATGCCCTTTCAGGGCCGGTCTTCACTTTATTCTTTGTCTTCGTTATAATTTACCTTTAATTCTTTGTTTTTTTATACGTCTTATTCGTAGTGCATTACCCAGCGCTGTTTATTTATGCTCTATCAATTACTATAGTATTTTTAAATAGTAAGGCAATTTAGGGCAACGCCCTAAAAGAACCTAGCATAGGGCAGCGCCCTATGTCATAGCGATATGTCTATCATGAAGCCCTGTAAGGGCGTAAGCTTAAATGGTTCATTTGCCTGTTTTCTAATACCTTTTCTCAATCCCTGCTCCCGGATAATAATGCTCCAATATATCTTCATACATAAACCCCTTCTCCGCCATCATCGCTGCACCAATCTGGCATAAACCAACTCCATGTCCCCAACCTGCACCATGTAGCGTGAATGTTCCAGGAATACCTTCATCATCTTCATCGGAAGTTTCTACAACAAATGCTGAACTATAGAGATGTGTCTCCGACAGCGTACGCCTTATCTCCAACTCTTTTCCAATAATCATCACCTGCTCTGTACCAACAATCTTTAATCGAATGATGCGACCCGATGTACCACGTTCAATAGGTTCTATTTCTATAATTTGCCCATAGTCGATGCCAGAACGTTTTAATATTAGCTCTGATAACTCCTCTTGAGAATATGAAACTGTCCATCGATAAAAATCAGATGTCTCTTGGTCATAATCATTCAAAACTTGATTAAGAATTGCCGTATCCTTTGTGTTGCAAAATGCATTTGGGGTGGATTTAATCCATTCAGCTGCTTCATCTTCATTTGTCAGATTGGGAGTAATCAATGAAATGTTTTTTGAGTCAGCTTTGCCTATCAAGTAAGGGTGAGGAGTGGATTCCCACACATTTTCGAATGTTTCCATAAAGCCACCGCAACACTTAGAGAATCGAGTATCGCAAATTGCTCCATCATACATCATTGTTTGACCAAATGTTTTCTTTACCGCTTCCGCAACTAATTCGGAAGATTGTTTTGTGATACCTTGATAGCGTTGGCAATGATCATCGGCACACACATCAAAATTGTCATGATCTTCACGATCCCACCATCGGGTGATTTCGTTGCCTTTCTCAAAACTGGTTTTGTAAGGTTTATTCTCTGTTTCAACTGTTTTGTTTTTCTCTATTTGTGCCAACAACCAGCTGCGAGATATTACAGCGTGTGTTTTTAATAACTCTTCCGAACTGCTCGCACTCATTTCAGACGAAATGACACTGATGAGGTAATCTTCGAGTGAAACAATGTTTATAGCCGTAATCATATCGTTTTCAACAATCAATTTGAGGTGCCCTTTAAATTGTTGATCCTCCTTTCGTTCCCAATGAAAATTAATACCAATTACCACATCCTTCAGTTCAAAAGAACTACTGTGTATATCTTTTGCTTCTATTATCACCTCAGAGTGCAGGTTACCGTTGAAGTCAATCTTTCCATCTGATATCCTAGCACTATAATCACCTTTGGCAAGTTCTTCTTTTTCATATTGGAATGATTCTAAAAGAGTGAAGTTGATTTTTTGTGCACTAAGAATGCCTACACTTATTTGAGGTTCAGTCATGTTCTTTTTTTTCTATTAAAAAAATTGATAGTTCAGTTTTTACTTTTGTTTATTGCCTGTCTTGCTAATATCTCCCAAGTGCGAATTTTATCTTTATAAGTGTTGTGCTCATTCATTTTCACAATGTTTAATGAGGCATCAGTATTATCCTCCCAACGTCGACAAAGGTACAGCACATCATATATTCTACCTATCTGATAGTTGCGAGATATAGATAATCCAATTGCATAGTCCTCACCATAACTTGTGTTTGGGATGTTTATGTTGCGAAGTATTGGGGTGTAAAATGCACGAGGTGCACCCAATCCATTTATGCGTAATGCATTGTTTCGTCCATTATCGGGTGTCCATTCTTTGTGGTCAATGATCCCTGGAGGGATAGGATTCATCTCAAAGTCAGTCATTTGGTAAGTGCCTACTACCATTGCACTGTTTTGTTGATAAAAAGCATCTACAATCTTTTGAAGCGTATTTTCATCACTATACACATCATCGCTATCTAATTGAATTGCAAACTTACCGCACTTTTCGTGATGCACACCTGTGTTCCAACAACCACCAATTCCCAAATCATCTCTGTTGGGTATTATATGTATCAATCTTTCGTCTTTTTCGGCAATCTCTTCTATAGCTTCAGTTGTTCCATCGGTCGAATGATTGTCAATCACAATAATATTGAACTTGAAGTCCGTCTTTTGTATTAACACCGATTCAATTGCATCTCTCACCGTTTTGATGCGATTGCGAACAGGGATTATTACTGAAGCTTCAACCTCAAACTCCTCTTTATCAAATGCTACTTGCTCAAACTTTGGTTCAAGAAAGGCTTTTATATCCTTTAAGTGTTGTGTACATGCATGCTCCATTTCTATTTGAACCTTACGGTTTTTTGGATCGACATAATCAAATATCCTTTCTCCCGATTTGCGTGTGTCTTCGTCAATTTCCGTATAAAGATATTCATTGATACGAACTATTTTACCATCTGTGGATGCTTTCAATCGTAAATCGTACATTCCTGCAAACTCGTAGTTGTGTTTTCGAGTCTTTTCTGCAGATTCTTTAAATATGTTGCTATTATAGAGCAATAGAGAGCCAAAATTGAAATCGTCTCTCAAACTACCCAGTTGATAGTCGATGACGGGGTGATTCTTTTTTACGCCATTTGTAACTGCATAATAATCTGAATAGACCATTGCTGCACTTGTTTCATCTGCAATTTTAATCATGCGTTCCAACGCAAAGTAGCCCAATTGCAAAACAGTTGACTTTTGATAAATCAAAATAAAGTCGGCAGTAGAAGTTGCACCAATCTTCTGAATAGTTTCAGAGCTTTGCATACTGTCAATTTCGATTATTTTACAGCCATCTATTGGTTGCATCTCTTTCTGAGGAGTAAGTAGGTATATGTTCCTCACACACTCCGATTTTTTTAATTGATTTACGGTTTTTATTGCTTGTTCTGGTCGGGTGTATAAGATAAAGGCGTCTATTGTTTTCATTAGGAGTTGTGTTGAGGTTGCTGTTCTATTTTGATTGATAAAATTTAATGAATGCATCATATTCTTGTGCAAACGATTGCTTTTTGTGATGTTCTTTCTGATTAAGAATGTATTTACAGACTTTATCAATGTCCTTTTTTGAAACTGAAAATGCTGAGCACGAATCTTGCCACGTAAAGTTGCCTAAACATAATTTGTTTTCGTTTATAAACTTGCTTGAACTATTTGCAATTATTGTTGCTAAAGTTTCTTCATCCATCGTTGGAGAACGAGAAATAAGCATGTGCATATGATCTGGGTTTGCATAAATAGAATATAAATGACAATCGTTATTGCTAATAACTCCAGTTATATACTTTTCGACACGATTTCGGTGTTTCTCTTCAATTAGAGGTAATCGATTGTATGTTATGAGTACAAAATGGGTGTATAGGTTGTTGTATTTCACTTTCATATTTGTTTGTCTTTTGAATTAAACTTTATAAATGTGTTAGTAAAATGTCACTTAGATTTCTGGAGCATAATAATCTTTTCTTAATTTTTACGCGCTTTCTGAAACTTAATAACTTTATCAATTGTTTAAATCTTTCTGTAGAAGCTTCAATCTTCCCTTCTTTAACCTTAGTAACCATTGTATCTCTCTCTCATCCAAACCTTATTACCTTATTTTTCTGTTTCTTTATTGTTAATAAGCTAATAAGGTTAGCGTTGATGGTTTTATTGCTGTGTTACTAAGGTTTTGAAAATTTACTTCCATTTGTTATATCTTTTGACATT
>DATERO010000234.1:0-10216 GCA_035271465.1 Dysgonamonadaceae bacterium
TTTTTTTACAATTTATCAAATCTTAGAAAGAAATTGGGTGTAAAGCTCAATATAGAGATGCTTTATTTGGCAGATGAAATGATGAAAAAGAAGAATGATGAATTTACAATCACATTTGGTAAACCATTATCATGGGAGTTACTAGACAAGTCAAAAACTCCATTGCAATGGGCACAGAGTATTAAAGAAACTGTTTACGAATTAAAGCAGAATTGAAAAGTGAACTTATGAGAAGAATTATTGATCCGATTGATAAAAGCTTAATTAAGAGTGAACTAACACATGATAAATTGATGCGCTCGACTAATAAAGCTAACAATGAGCTTTATATATTTACGCATCATGATTCCCCCAATTTAATGCTAGAAATTGGCCGTCTACGTGAGATTGCATTTCGTTATTACGGAGGCGGTACAGGCAAAGAAGCAGATATAGACAAATATGACATCATGGATAATCCCTATCGACAACTAATTGTTTGGGATCCAGAACAAGAAGAAATACTGGGAGGTTACAGGTTTTTAAGTGGTACAGATGTAGAATTTGACGAAAACGGTAAACCCATCTTAGCTACTGCACATCTTCTAAACTTCTCCGATAAGTTTATCAAAGAGTACCTTCCATATACTGTTGAATTAGGCCGCTCATTCGTTTCACTTGAATATCAATCTACAATTAGAAGTCGCAAGGGTATTTTTGCACTTGACAATCTATGGGATGGACTTGGAGCACTATCTGTAATTGACCCTACAATAAAATACTTCTTTGGAAAAGTAACTATGTATGGCACATACAATAAAGAAGCCCGAAACATGATCCTTTATTTTATGCAAAAACACTTTCCCGACAAAGATAATCTTATGAGGCCGATTGTTCCATTAGAGACAAATACTGATATACAGAAAATGCAGAAATTGTTTAATGGCAAAAATTTCAAAGATGATTATAAGATACTAAATCGCGAAGTGCGATCATTAAAACTCAATATCCCTCCATTAATAAATGCATACATGAGTTTATCTCCCTCAATGCGGGTATTTGGGACTTCTATTAATGATGAGTTTGGGGATGTTGAGGAGACAGGCATTTTGATTGAAGAGGCCCAGATACTAGAGGATAAACGAATAAGACATATCGAATCATATTTGAAAAACCTACCCACAAAAAGATTTATGAAGCATTTAGGCGATATTATAAAAGGGAATCGAACAAGAAAATAATTAAATCTTGACAAAGCGCTTCCATAATCTACTGTAATCTTGCATCCAACATCTTAAGCACTTTCTTCATCTATAATACCTAACCTAATAATACATCTAAAAGCTAACATACAATACTGTAGATAAAATATTATTTGTCTAAATGGAAAAAATCCAATACTTTAGCGTATCTATCACAAATCTTCAAATTCAATTGAGATTAGGCACGTAAAATATGATATCTTTTAGTTCTAATTATTATGACTCTTTTTCGATGTTTCATGGTTCTATCGCAGGAATTATGGGAACACGTTTTGACTTGCTTATAAGTAAGTTGTCAAAAAGTGAAACAGCTTCATTATGGAATAAAGTAGTTATTGAAATAGAACGCTTACACAAAATGATGAATCGTTTTGATTCTAGAAGTGAATTGAGTAGAATTAATTTTAATGCACAAAAGAGTCCTACGATTATGAGTGAAGAGATGTGGGATATTTTAAATGACTGCAAGCAATACAATAAACTTACTGAGGGTCTTTTCGATATTACACTCAACGATATGTCTCAAGTAATATTTGATGAAACATCAAAAACAGTTGCCTTTGCGAATAAAGATTTATATTTCGACTTAGGCGGATATGCTAAAGGATACGCTTTAGAAAAAATTAAAAAGATGCTTTTGGATGCTAATGTTGAGCACTCACTTATTAATTTTGGCGATAGTTCAATTTCTGCAATCGGTAATCATCCTTTTGGTAACTGTTGGAGTATATCTATCGAAAATCCTTTTCAAAAAGGAGAAATGCTGAAAGAAATAGAATTAAGAAATCAAGATTATTCTTCATCCGGAAACTTACCAACATATACTGATCACATAATTAATCCTTTCACAAAGAAGTATAACTCTCAAAAAAAACATGTTTGCGTTTGTGCAAATAATCCAATTGAAGCAGAAGTTCTGACAACAACACTAATGATAGCTTCAACAGAACAGCAAAATAGAATTAAATCAAATTTCAAAATAGATAAAGTATTTGTCTTTAATTTTTAAAAAAGAATGGCAAAAGAGAACAGAAAACAGGTCGATTTAAGCCTTCGACAATTTATAAAAGATGTTGGCTACATAACAGGAGGGAGTGCATTATTAGCAACTACTCCTTGGCTTCAATCTTTTACTCCAGATAAACTGAATGAAATAAAAAAAGAGAAGGCAAGAATTGCTATAATTGGCACAGGATCAAGAGGACAATACCATATTCACAACTTGTTACGATTTGAACATGCAGAAATTGTAGCCATGTGTGATGATTATCCACCCAATCTGAAAGAAGCACATGCTTTGTATCCAAAGGCAAAAACATATACGAATTACAAAAAACTATTAGAGTCGAAAGATATTGATGGAGTTGTCATTGCAACACCATTAAACTGGCATGCACCCATGCTATTGGATTCACTATCTGCCGGGAAGCATGTATTTTGCGAGAAATCAATGGCATTGACCATGGATGAATGCAAAACAATATATAATGCTTACAAATCTACTGATAAGGTGCTTTATTTTTGCATGCAACGTATGTTTGATGAAAAATATATCAAAGCAATGCAAATGATTCACTCTGGGCTTATTGGTGATATTGTTGGAACAAGATGTCACTGGTTTCGCAACCATGATTGGCGCAGACCAGTTCCTTCTCCAGAGCTGGAGAGAAAGATAAATTGGAGACTCTACTGGGAGTCATCTGCAGGTCTAATGACTGAATTGGCAACACACCAATTGGAAGTCTGCAATTGGGCAACTAAACGCGTCCCCCGATCTGTAATGGGAATGGGAGACATTGTCCATTGGAAAGATGGCCGGGAAGTATATGATAGTGTTAGTTTAGTGTATGGCTATGATAATGGTGTGAAAATAACTTATGAGTCCACAATTTCAAACCGATTCAATGGAATGGAAGAACAAATATTGGGACATAAGGGAACGATGGATTTATCAAAAGGAATATATTATTACGAAGAAGAAGCACCTGGATCAGGCATTGAACAACTTCTTAATCAAATTGGGAATAAAGTCTTTAGTAGTGTCCCAATTGCGGGAGCAAGTTGGCGACCCGAAACAAAAGAAAAGTATAAACCCAACTTTGTATTACCTGGTCAATTAAACATTACCGAGGGTGGATCAATGATTGGTGAAGATAAAGATGGTTCTGATGATATATTATCTGCATTTTGTCAAGCATGTATCACGGGTGAACAAGGTGAAAACATTGTAGAAGAAGCATACAGTTCGACCATACTCTCATTGTTAGGAAACCAATCAATAAAAGAGCAACAAAGAGTAGAATTTCCAGATGAGTATAAAATCCCATATATAAAGTTTTAATGCAATGAAAGATATTGTTTTTACAAAGGAACGTCAGAAAAAAGAACTGCTTATTTTTGGAGTGTGTTTTGCAATTGGTTTTTTAATGAATCTATTTTCAATTTTCATCTATAAAACATCTTGGTACGAGATATTCTCTCAATTGGGATATGTTTTTGTTATAGCTCTTGTTCTCTATATATTATTATCAATTGTACGCGGAATTATCAGATTAATTAGAAGTATAGGGACAAAGAATCAAAACGCATAGGTTTGTTATTGTATAACAGATAATCTTATATCAATAGATACACCTTTAAAGCATATTTTGCACTTTTGCTCATATAAATCTAATATTGAACTCTATGAACAATAATAAAGTCACATTAAACGTACAGTCTGAAACGGGCAGACTTGAGGCTGTTATGCTCCATTATCCGGGAGCTGAAGTGGAAAACATGACTCCTAAAAATGCTCAACGTGCACTATATAGTGATATACTGAATTTATCAATTGCACAAAAAGAGTATGAGCAAATGTATGGAGTCCTTAAAAAACACACTAAGGTGTTTGAAGTTAGAAAGCTACTTACAGAGTTTCTAAAAGATCCGGTTCAGAAAGAGGTTTTGTTGAGAAAAATATGCACAACTGAAAACGTTATGCAATATTTTGAATACTTAATGCAACTCTCCGAAACGGAAGTGACGCGTGTGTTAATAGAAGGATTGCCAGCAAAAATAAATTCACTAACCGAATATCTAAAAGATGATTACTATGCCCTACTCCCTTTATACAACTTTTATTTTACCAGAGATGCTTGTGTAACCATAGGTAACAATTTACTAGTGTGTAACATGGCTAATAATGTACGTGCTCGCGAAAGTCACATTGTAGAAGCAATATTTAATAACAATAAGTTATTCGACGCTTCAATCATCAATGCCAACAACTTCGTTGGTGACGGTGCCTCACCAATGAACATAGAAGGAGGCGATGTTTTGATTGTAAATAAAGACATTCTGCTAATTGGAAACGGTAGTCGCACCAGCAGTCAAGCAATTGATAGCTTGATAACGCAACTCTGCAAAAACGAGAAGCAAAGAAAACATGTTATTGTGCAACAGCTTCCACACTCACCTGAATCTTTCATTCATTTGGACATGGTTTTTACATTGTTGGACAATAACACTGCAATGGTTTATAAGCCCTTAATTCTTGAAAACACTCCCTACAAAACTATACATATACAAATAGACAATGGGAAAGTTACCAAAATCTCTACAGCTACCAACATTCCAAGCGCATTGAAAAAACTGGGTGTAGACATAGAACCCATTATATGTGGTGGCAAAGCCGATGAGTGGGATCAAGAAAGGGAGCAATGGCATAGTGGAGCAAACTTTTTATCGATTGCCCCTGGAAAGGTCATGTCGTATTCACGCAATATTCACACACTTGAAGAATTAAACAAAAATGGTTTTGAAATAACATCTGCCTGGGATGTGATTAATGATAAATATGATGTGAACTCAGCAAGCAAATGTGTAATTACGATTGATGGCTCAGAACTTCCTCGTGGAGGTGGTGGAGCAAGATGTATGACAATGCCTTTGAGAAGAAAAGATTAGATAAAGGGTTGCAATTTTGGGTTTTTATCTCTAAAAGCAGCAATACCACCATAGGTCGAGAATTTAAGACTGTTGTAAGATACGAAACCAATCATGTTAAAAAACTTGGACTTTCGGAGCCTACAAAACCAATCATGCAAAAGATTTTACACTTTCGGAGGCTACAAAACCAATCATGCAAAAGATTTAGGACTTTCGGAGGCTACAAAACCGACCATGCAAAAGATTTTGGACTTTCGGAGGCTGCAAAAGTAATAAGACTAAAACTTCTTGTTCTTGAAGAACATGATTACAATATTTCTTTTATTTCCTCTAAAGTCTTCACGCTATAGGTTGGAGTAAACCCTTCTGGTTGAAGTTCATCTGGGTTAAACCACAGTTGATGGATATTGCTGTTGTATGCGCCTAATATATCTGCATCCCAACTATCTCCAATCATTAATGTTTCTGCTGGATGAGAGTTTGTAATTTTTAAAGCATGATTAAAAAAATCAACATGTGGTTTATTAACTCCAATTTCATCTGATAAAATTATTTTGTCAAAATAAGGAGATAACCCCGAGTTCTCTATTTTTTTATATTGAACCTCTCTAAAACCATTAGAAAGGATATGCATTTTATAATTTGGTCTTAAATACTCTAATAGATCCATTGTACCATCTACTAATTTTGTTCGCAAAGTTGTACGCTCCAAAAAATCATCGCTTAATTTTATAGCATACTCAGAATCATAAAGACCAAATTCGCGCACTGGAACTAAGAAACGTTCAACAATTAGCTCGTCTTTATTTATTTTACCCTCTCTATATAATCCCCACAAATGATGATTGCTTGGCATATACACATTGTAATAATCGACGAAGCTCTCGTAGTATTCTTTGTATCCATAATCATCATATATTTCTTTTAAACACTCTTTGCTATTATAATGAATATCCCAAAGGGTGTCGTCTAAATCAATAAATAAATTCTTATACTTCTGCATTTACTATTTTTCTGTTTTGTATTTACACAGAATGACCGATAAAATCCTTTAGGATTTATCGGTCACTCATCAATTAATTTGATAATAATCCTTTAGCTTTAACCAACCTCAATAATTAAATATTTAGTCAAGCTCCAAAAACGTTGAGTATCGGTAATAATGAATGCTAGGTTTCCATCATCACCTTTTTCAAACTCATATGTGCCTTCTGGATGATTAGACCATAGCTTTGCTTTCTTGTCATAAAGCGGAACTCTGGTTACCTCTCTAATATCTATTTGAAGGAAATAATCCTTGTTAAAAGCACCATCTAATACTTTAGTTGATTGTAAAAATCCACCAGACAATATTTTTTGGTCCTTTAGTTCTTTCATAGTTCCAAACACAAAGTATGCAATATTCAAAGATTTTTCTTGTTCACGGATTGTTACTGATTGTTCCTCTAAATGCCCTGATAGATCAGTAACATCGCTTGACAATTGGGCGATGGTTGCATCTCTACTCGATAGTTCGTCTTGCAAATCTTTTATACGTACAGAGCTTTCCTGCATTTGCTGATTTAATCTGTCTATAGTTTTCTTCAACGTTGCTGCTTGTCCTGTGCTTGATGAGTATTTTTTATTTAACTCAGCCATTTGGGCTTTGTTCTTTTGTAGAATCTCATTAATCATTTTGAAGTTATCGTTGATGCGTTGTTTTGTATTTGCACTTAACTCACCCTTCTCTGTCGATTGTAGAGCTAAATACTTTTCCGCCTCACGTATTTGATTAAAGTTCTCTTCCACATCATCAATAACCGACATCATTTCAGCAACCTCTGTATCTATTGATGCACTTTGCATCAGAAGCGAATCGCGCTCCGCTTGTAAATCCTTGTATTCTTTAGACTCTTTCACGTTGGTGCACGAAAACAAGATTCCTGCGCTAACAATAAATAAAATTAGTAATTTCTTCATATCTATACATTTTTAATTAAAACGATAATAGTACTCTTTAGTTTAAATTAAACTCCTTTTTTTTACTTTCGCTTTTCATACTCCCTCCCTCGACTGTTAGTACGAACTCACCTCTCGGTTCATTTTCGATAAAATGAGTAATCAGTTCTTCTAATGTCCCTCGTATTGTCTCTTCATATAACTTTGATATCTCTCTTGATGCGGATGCTCTTCTTTCATTCCCTAAATGATCGGCCAACTGGGTCAGCGTCTTCACTATCCGATAAGGAGACTCATAAAAAACCATAGTTCTACGCTCACTTTTCAATTCTTTTAGTCTTGTAAGTCTTCCTTTCTTTTGAGGAAGAAATCCTTCAAAGCAAAATCTATCATTAGGGAGTCCCGACACTACTAGAGCTGGAATAAGAGCAGTTGCTCCAGGCAAACACTCCACATCAATTCCAGCTTTAATACAATTTTGAACAATTAAAAAACCAGGATCTGAAATAGCTGGTGTTCCAGCATCTGAAATTAAAGCAGCTTTTGCACCTGCTTTAATACGTTCAACAATTTGATCACTACTTTTGTGCTCGTTAAACTTATGATGAGAGAACATTTTTGTGTTAATCTCGTAATGTTTCAACAAAAACCCACTTGTGCGTGTGTCTTCTGCTAAAACAAAGTCGCACGTTTTCAAAACATTTACTGCTCTAAATGTCATGTCTTCCAAATTACCTATTGGTGTAGGTACAATGTAGAGTTTACCAAAACTTGCTAAATTATCTGGATCCATTTAGGAACTTTTTTTAAGCATTTCTAGAAACTTATCAACTGTTTCATTTTTAAAATCCCAACCTGTGTTTTCCTTCAAATATAACTCCCGTTCTTCATACGTTCTAAATCCTTGCAATCGTATCATCATATTATTCATTGCAAGCCTATCATTATCAAAAAGCTCACGTTGGAACAAAAAGCGGTCATTAAGGCTGATGCTTTGTTTGGTATCTAATAGTGTATGATTAGCAGGCAGTATATCATTTAAAGATTTACTTGTTGTAGAAAATGTATCGACTGGTGTATCTTCTTTTATAAAATCCTTTCTCTTTAATGCTTCATTTTTTTCTATAGTATCTTTTTTTGATGGATTATCTTCTGTTACTCTATTCTTATTTTCATCTTCTGAAAAACTTTCGGTAATATCGCTAGATGTAGAGAATGATGAAATAGGAAGCACAGCTTTATTTTTATCCGAATTACTATCTTCTGCCTTCACATCATTTTTCATTGAACCTTCAGATGGTTTTACTAATGGAGTTTCAGTTTCGGACAAAAAATTCACAAGCTTCTCCATCTGACTTTTCATATCTTCAACTTGAACAAATTCAAGCTCATGCAACAAACGCATAATTTCCTGAGTTTGTTTAAATGATTCTCTGAAAAATGAAAAAGAGACATTTTGACTATCCTTTAGTTTAGCAACTTTAGTTTCTAATTTCTGAACTTCATTATGTAGTAATTCTATATATTTATTTTTCATTGATAGATATTTAAATATTGATAGATAATAGTTTAGTTATACTATCCATCGGGTTCTTGCGCATTACAAATGTAATAATTAATCGGAAACAGCTATAAACTCATTTGACAAATTCACAAGATATAACATTTTTGTGCTCCGTGTAATTGAAGTGTAAAGCCAACGATAGAAATTATCTCCTAAGTGTTTAGGATTTATGTAACCCAAATCAATAAACACATTCTTCCATTCTCCGCCTTGCGCTTTATGGCAAGTAACTGCATACCCATATTTGACCTGCAGGGAGTTGAAGTAAGGGTTATCTTTTATTTGCTTATAACGATCCCGTCTAGAGCCTATATGTGCGTATTCCTCATTCAAAGCCTCATAAAGCATGTTGCTTTGTTGATAAGATGCACCAGAGGTTTCCGAATGTAGAGCATCTAAACTAATTTTTGCTTCGAACTCAATATCATAGTTTTTGTGATGAAGAATCACATCGCAAAATCGAAGTCCATACATTTCTTGCTGAGAACGAATTCGTAAAACTTCTACAAATTCGCCATTTGCAATAAAATCTACTTTTTCTTCTTCTTTCAACCAGAAGTAGTTGTTTTTTGTAACCATAAGTAAATCCCCATTTGATATCTCCTCTTCCCTATAAAGAACACTATTGCGAATACCATTATTATAAATATTCACATTTTTGTTTGATCGAGATATAACAATGGTTTCTTCAAATCCATCACGAGAGTAGCAACTTGATATCTCTTCAATTAAATCATTTCCTGAAATACGCTCAATATCGGTGAAGTTATCTAATTTTAGTTTAGGCGAATCACTTGTAAGACCACTACTCAATGCATTTCGTAATAAAGTTGCATTATATAAAATACCAGACTCTTCTGATTGTCTCATAATTTCAGTAAGTGTACTTTCATAAACATCCAATCCGTAAGATTGTAATTCATAAACATCCATTGCTGGGCTAATTTCCTGCTTCACAGGTGGCAACTGTGCTATATCGCCTAAAAGAAGTAGTTTGCAATTTGGGGATGAGTAAACAAACTCAATCAAGTCATCTAACAATCGTCCTGTGCCAAAAAAAGTACTATCAGTTGATGCATTACTTATCATCGATGCTTCGTCAACAATAAACAATGTGTTTTGATGTAGGTTTTTAGTTAACGAAAAGGAGACTTCTGAATTAGTCATACTTTGTTGACGATATATTTTTTTATGTATCGTAAAAGAAGCTTCTCCTGAATACATGGAAAACACTTTAGCAGCTCTCCCTGTAGGTGCTAATAAAACTGTTTTCTGTTGGTGTTGAACCATTGTTTTTACTAAAGCACCTATCAAGCTTGATTTTCCTGTTCCAGCATATCCGTTTAACAGAAATATTTCCTCGGATTTTGGTTTAAATATAAATTCGACTATCTTTATTATAGAAGATTCTTGATCATTTGTTAGAGAAAAAGGAAAGTTTCCCTTTAATTCCTCTATGAAATACCTATTTATCATTTTTTTCATATTATTTTCAATGTAAAAGTAGTACAATTATCATTCTTTTTCTAAATTTGTAATCTAA
>DATERO010000235.1:0-2454 GCA_035271465.1 Dysgonamonadaceae bacterium
CAATTAGTTGCAGGTCCTATTGAGCGCGCCACAAATCTATTACCACAGTTTTATAAGAGCCGAGAATTTGATTACAATAAAGCAGTTGACGGAATGAGGCAAATACTGTGGGGACTATTTAAAAAAGTGGTAATTGCAGACAATGCAGCAGTATTTGCCAATTTAATTTTTAATAACTCAGCTGATTACTCTGGTAGCACACTTCTTTTGGGAGCTATCTTTTTTTCATTTCAAATTTATGGTGATTTTTCAGGGTATTCAGACATAGCTATAGGAACGTCACGTCTCTTTGGTTTTGACTTAATGAGAAATTTCCATTTCCCATATTTTTCAAGAGATATTGCGGAATTCTGGAGACGCTGGCATATATCACTCGCATCATGGTTCCGCGATTACCTATATATACCATTAGGAGGAAGTAGAGGGAGCACATGGATGAAAGTAAGAAACATATTTATCATCTTTTTAGTAAGTGGTTTTTGGCATGGTGCTAATTGGACTTTTATTGTTTGGGGTGTTTTAAATGCACTATACTTCTTACCGTTGTTGCTTGCTAAAAAAAACCGAAACTATCTAGGACCAGTTGCCGAAGATAAAGTCTGGCCTAACATAAAAGAGGCAAGTATGATGATAGGAACTTTTGGGCTTACAGTTCTTGCATGGGTATTCTTTAGAGCTGAAAATGTAGGTCATGGATTTAGTATTATGTCAGAAATACTTTCAAGCTCACTCTTATCACTACCTGCATTTGAAGGCAAGCAGCGTGCAGCAATTGTTTTGTTGCTTATTGCTATATTTATGCTTATTGAATGGAATGGACGAGATGAGGATTATGCAATTGCTAACTTAGGTATGAAATGGAAACGCCCAGTGCGCTATGCACTCTATTATGGTATTATGTTTGCATTGGTTTGGTTTCAAGGAGAACAACAAGAGTTTATTTACTTTCAGTTTTAGAACATAACTATGCGGAGATTTTTTAAAAGAATAATAATATTCATGTCTTTCCCTCTATTTGTTATACTATTCATGGATTCCTCACTTAGAATGCAAAATACATTATATAAGGAGAAATATGAAGGGGCAAAAGAAGTACAAGACTCTATAGAAATTATAATACTGGGAACTTCGCGAGCTACTTATGGAGTAAATCCCCAAGCTTTCGGTATGTATGCATACAACTTAGCAAACTTAGGACAAAGTCTTTACTTCGATAAACGAATAACATTATCTTTACTTCCTGGAATGCCTCAACTTAAATATGTGTTTATAAGTATTGACTACCACTCCTTAGCATTTTCCAGCCAATTTAATCGAGACTACTGGTCGTATTATGGAAATGGTATTAAATATAAGGATACAAAGTATTTCTGGGCAAACATCTCCCCTACACTGTTTGGCTATACACCAAAAGTGGCTTTTGCAATGTTGAAAAAAAGACTTATAAATTACTGGCGTTATGGATCTGAGATTGTTGATTTTGAGGTTGAGGCGGGTGTTGATATTTATAAACCTGCAGTGAATGGATTTATTGCTTTAGATGGAAAAGATACGGCAAACTTTCACCATGACGCCTATGTAGTTTCAAGTACTTGGTATACAAATGTAATAGATGAATCTAATGAAAAGGACGAGATAGTTGAGGATTTAGAAGATTTTATTGAAATATTGCTTGCTGAGGGGGTTACTCCTATTCTTTTTACCCCACCAACGTATTTTGAATATAATGATTACTTAAACTCATCTTATATTGAGGAGAATATAAAAACGAGTAAGCAAATTGCTTTAAAGCATGGAATTGAATATTGGGACTACTATGATTCCGAAATGTTTTCATTTGATGATTATCATGATATGGAGCATCTTAATGGAGAAGGAGCATTAAAGTTTAGTTTGATGCTTAACGACTCAATAAATAAAATGGAAAGCAAACTCAAAACACAGCATTTAGCAAATAAGCAATAGTGCTAGCTTCTAGCGCCACCTCCAATTCTAAACTTAAGCTCCAATGAGCAATTATTAGAATGCCTATGTTATTTCAGGTTTTGCTTTTGATATATCTTTCACATTTCTTGATGCGGTCGTAGCCCTACATAGTGCTAAGCATAAAATATTATTCATCAGTATAGTGGGAGAGTTGCTTATAACCAAACGACTCAATTAAATTCACCCTTTAATTGCTCAACCCAATTTTTAATCCGCTCATTGGTCAAGTCACCCTGATTATCTTCATCCAAAGGAAGACCTAAGAACTCACCATCTACTTCTCCTCTTGATTCGTCATAATCGTAACCATCTGTTGAAACTTTACCAACCAATTGACAACCTTTATCCTTAATCGCCTCGTAAGTTATTCCTATACTATCCACAAATGAATCGGGATAAGACTCTTGGTCTCCTAAGCCAAATATGGCTACCTTTTTGTCTTTAAGGTTTGCCGATTTGATTTCTGGT
>DATERO010000236.1:0-11826 GCA_035271465.1 Dysgonamonadaceae bacterium
TTGCGACAAAAGACGTGTTGGGAGTTTAAATGGAAGATACAACAAGCAATGCAAAGCTCTTGTAATTACCCGCTTAACGGAACAGTACACGTTGATGAGTTTTATATAGGTGGTGAAGAAGAAGGCAAACGCGGACGAAGCAAGGGAAAGAAAAAATTGGTTATAGTAGCACTTGAAATAGTAGAGGGTGGCGTTGGGCGAGCATACGCAAAGGTCATTCAAGATGCCTCGGCGAACTCATTCAAGCCATTTTTCAATGCTCACATAGCAAAAGATGCACGGATAATTACAGACGAGTGGAACGGCTACAAGCCATTGAAAAAAGAATTTTTGGGGCTAGAGCAGGTGAAATCAGATAGGGGTGCAGGATTACCTGAACTTCATATTCACATCATGAATTTGAAAGGATGGCTTAGAGGAATACACCATCATTGTAGCGAAGAGCGTCTCCAAGGATATCTCGATGAGTATCACTTTAGATACAACAGACGTAACAATATGGACACAATCTTTGATTTGCTTATCAAAAGAATGGTAGGAAATAAACCAATACGCCTAAACATAGGGCATTAACATGGGTGGCTTAAGCGCCTATACCTATTAAGTAAATTATGGAACATAAGAAAGTAGTAGAGTTATTAGACTCAATTTTAGAACAAGTAGATAACAAAGAGACCCTGTTGGACATACAAGATCAGTTATTCAAACGAGGAGTAGAGACACTCTTACAGTCAGAATTAAAAGCGCATTTAGGATATGAAAAAGGAGACAAACCTATATCATCTAACACCCGCAATGGGCACTCTCAAAAGACATTGAAAACCAACAAAGGGGATGTTCTTATAAGGGTGCCTAGAGATCGTGACAGTTCCTTTAATCCAGTCACTGTCCCCAAACATGAAACAATAACTGATACAATTTTTGATGCCGTTATATTGCTGTATGCTAAGGGAATGAGCAATTCAGATATTGTGGATTTTATAGAACAAACTTACGGAGTTAAGTATTCGACATCACAAGTATCGATTATCACCAACTCATTAATGGAAGACATTGAGAAGTGGCAATGCAGGCCCTTGCAAGATCAGTATGCTATGATTTGGATAGATGGGATTCATTACAAGATACGCCAGGATGGAAAGGTTATCTCTAAAGCTGCTATGATTATACTGGGTGTAGATATGCAAGGCAAACAGGACATTTTAAGCATTGATGTGGTTCAAAATGAATCTGCTAGCGCTTGGATGGAGATGCTTAAAGACCTTACGATGAGAGGTGTAGAAGATGTTTTGTTTTTATGCTCTGATAATCTTACAGGATTAGACAAAGCAGTTGAAGCAGTCTTCCCTAAAAGTATCCGACAGGTTTGTATTGTTCACCAAATAAGGAACTCACTCAAATTTGTATCCCATAAAGACAAACAGTACGTTATGAAGGATATTAGAGCTATTTATCAAGCAGACAATCAAGAGCAGGCTCTTAAAGCTTTACAGACCTTTAAAGAGAATTGGCAGGGCAAGTATGATAAAGCAATCAATTCCTGGGAAGAGAACTGGGACAACCTAACTGCCTTTTTAGAATATCCTCCGGCAATTAGAAAGCTCATTTATACGACCAATATCATAGAGAGCTTCAACTCTACATTGCGTAAGTACACAAGGAATAAGAAGGTCTTCCCAAATGATCAATCAGCAATAAAATCAATTTATTTAGCTGCTCAACAAATACGCAGTAAATGGGAAAGATCAAGAGCTGGATGGAATCAAGTATATAATCAACTATATATTTGTTTTGAAGATAGAATAAAATGACGTATATTTAAATCAGGAATCCTTATGTCTCATACACAAAATTTTGGATAGGCTCTTAATTTCCTAATTTCGGATTACTACGAAACCATTATATTTTTTATTTTCTACTTTCGGACTGGTACGAAATCAATAAACTCTTAGTTTTCCACTTTAGGACTAATCCGAAACAAGGAGGAAGGTTTTGCTACCTGTTGCTGGTGCTTTTTTCTAGTCCAAATGATAGGCTTATAATAAAAACACAAATCCCTCAAAAACTTTACACTTACTTTAAGCTGTTTACTTCCCCATAATTGACTATATTGTGCTTATCTTTTAAATAAAAAAACTGAGTAAATGTTTGAAAAATTAGTAGCCATAGAACCAATAAGTTTGGTGGACTGGGCAGAAAAAAAACTGAATAGCTTTGCAAAAGAAGTCGTAATGTTTGAGGACATACCACAGGATGCTGACGAAATTGTAAATCGCATTGGTGATGCAGATGCTGTATTGCTGAGTTACACCACTACGTTGGACAAAGAGATATTAGAAAGATGTCCAAATATAAAATACATCGGGATGTGTTGCTCGCTCTATTCTCCCGAAAGCGCTAATGTAGATATCAATTATGCCAAGACGCGTGATATAGTTGTTACAGGCATTAGAGACTACGGTGATGAAGGAGTGGTAGAATATGTTGTGAGTGAACTGGTGCGCTGCCTACATGGTTTTGAGACAAGCCCCGATGGAACAAAAATTGCACCATGGAATGGTGTGGCCGAAGAAATCACAGGACTTAAGTGTGGAATAATTGGTTTAGGAAAGCTTGGAGGTATGATTGCAGATGCATTGTCATTTTTTGGTGCAACAATAGATTATGTGGCAAGAAGTGAAAAAGAAGATGCTGCAAAGAAAGGATACAAATTTGTACCAATAAACGATTTAATGGCCAACAATGACGTAGTGATATGCTGCCTCAACAAGAACACAGTTTTGCTGCATGAGAAAGAGTTTGAAAGTTTTGGCAATCACAAAATATTGTTCAACGTTGGGTTGTCTCGTGCTTGGGATGAAAAACCTTTCATCCAATGGTTAAGTCGCAACAATCGTGTTTATTGCGACTCACCAGGTGCTTTGGGCAACGAAGAGTTGCAGAGCCACCCCAATGTTAGATTTATGAATGTATCAGCAGGTAGAACCCGTCAAGCTTTTGATAGATTGAGTGAAAAAGTGATTGAAAATCTATCAGAATACAATGGGTGAGGTAATATTGCGTAATGTATTTACCACGCTCCACCCTGCTATTGCTGGAGTTTTGCTATAAACACTTATTACTGCATCTATCTCTTCATTTTGGATAGTGATGGTGTGTCTGTCACCCACAAAGTCGGGAATAGAATTAATTGATACATCTATATTTTCAGGACCTACAGTTGCCAATGATGCCGCCACCGATACATTCACTTGGTGTGGCAAAAGTGCTATTGCATCTTTGGCACTGCCTCTAAAAACCTCCTTTTCTTCGGTTTCAATGGCAGGATCATATACATCCGAGCCACGAAGAGAGCGAGGTCCTTTTTGTGTTGTAAATGTTGCCTTCGAATCGTACATCATAGTGGCTGTTCGCATCACATCTAAGCCACCAATTGCACCCGATGCGATATAAACCTTAGCATTGTTCTCTTGGGCAGTCTGCTGCACTTCTTCGTAGAACACTTTGTCTGCAAAAGCTCCAATTGACAATGTAATTATTGAAGAACCATTTTTCAGAGCATCAATGGCAAAGCTCTTGAAGGCATCGGGCGATGCTGTTTCAACAATATAGTCGGGCTTTAGTGCCAACAACTGCTCTGTTGTGTCATATCCCTTACATCGATAGTCGATCTGTGAATTGTTTATTTTATTGGCTACATCATTAGCTTTGGCAAGCGTTCGTGACATTGCTCCAATTAGTTGGTAGTTTGGAAGTATGCCGTCTATGATTGCGTCGACAACAATATTGGCTAAATTTCCACAACCTATAATAGCAAGTTTTTTCATTTTCGTCATTTTCAATATCGAAACTAATTTATTATTCTACAATCACTTCTTAGTTTCATTAATTTGTTTTGCAGCATCGCATAAAGCCTCATACCATTTTTCGCCAAACTTTCGGATAAGAGGCTCTTTTAGAAACTCATAAATAGCTACGCCTTCTTTTTTGCCCAGCTTCACTCCCGGCTGACAAATTGACCATCTGTGATAGTTTACCGCAGTGAAATCTTTATACTTTTGAAGCCTGATGGGATATAAATGGCATGAAATTGGTTTCTGTACTGGAATTCTTCCTTCGCGATATGCGCTATCTATAGCACACTTGTTAACTCCGTTTTCATCTAAATAAGTGAACACACATTCTCTGCCATTTATAATTGATGTAACCAACTCCCCATCATAGTCTTCGTAGGATATACCCTGCTCTTTTATAAGAGCCTGAGCTTGGGGAGTCAAATCATCCCAAATTAGTGGGAGGATTTCATTTATTTGATCATTCTCTTCTTTTTCAAGTGGAGCTCCTGCATCGCCCTCCACACAGCACTCACCTTTGCATTTAGCAAGGTCGCATATAAATTGCGATTCGATTACGTCCAGTGATATTATAGTGTCGTCTATCTGTAGCATAGTTGTTTTTTTGATTAATGTGGTGAAAGTTCATTTTCAGTCCTCGGTTGGGTACATGGGATCTGGTTCTAACATCAAATACGCACAAACCGTAAGAAATAAACTTGAAATTCCTAAAAGCACAAATGGAGTATTAAAAGATGGATCTTCGATAACTTTATAAAGCGCATTGTCTCTCAAGAAAAAGTTGAATGTAACAACTAATGCATTATTTAAAAAATGAATTAGAATAGGAATCCATAGATTTCTTGTAAAAACAAACAGATAACCCAACATTGCACCAAGCATAACTCGAGGTAAAAAACCATAGAACTGAAGATGCATCAAGCTAAAAACAATAGCTGTGAGCCACACTCCTACATGTTCGTTCTTAAAGTGCTTGCTCAATAATTGTTGCAATACACCTCTAAAGAACACCTCTTCGGCTATTGATGCAATAACTGCAATAAAGAACAAATTACTTAGATAGTCCACTATGGATTTACCCGAAAGTAACAGTTCAGTTGTCTCCTCTGCCGATTGTTCTAACTCTTGCATCCACACTTCTATGCCGCTCATCCATTCAGGCAAAATCAACATCTCATTTAATTTGGCAACCAATGATATAAAAGGCATGGCAAGAACCAAAATAGCGATAGAGAAGAAAGTTAGTTTTACAATATCTGAATTTCTTCTGGTTAATTCAAGAAAAACAGAAGGCTTGTAATTACTCCAAATTATTAGTGTAAGAGCTGGTATGAAAAACATTAAAATCATCTGAATAGCAGAACTTATTCTTAATCCCCAAGGTGATTGTAGCATCTCTGCACCAGCAAATCCACTGATAACAGTGACAAGACTGCCTGCCAGAAATAGACCGGCCAAACAAAATATGAAGAGATACATTATCTTGGACTGCGAACTTGATTTTTCAAATGCTTTCATCTTAACTCTTTATTTTTCAATATCGACAAAGATAGTAAACATTGATACAAATATACAACCATCTCATCCTAAATAGATCCTAAGTTCAACTTAGAAGTGCAACACTTTTGATTATTATTCTTGTATTCTCTTCTCACATTTAATACAATGAAAAACACCGAGGGTTTGCCTAACGGCTGGGGGCGCGTAGCCCCCAAAGAGAGACAAACAGCAACATTGTTTAATAAAAAAGGAGACCGAAGTCTCCCTAAAATTAACTATTATGTTGTTTATGAAAAAATACAAACAGTTAACTTCAGAGCAAAGATATGCAATTGATTTGGGATTAAGAAATGGGAAAAAGAAAACTCAAATTGCTAAGGAAATAGGTGTAAATCCCTCTACTATTTATAGAGAAATAAATCGCAATAAAAACAAAAATGGAGGTTATTCATCTCGTTTAGCTCATGAAATGGCAGAAGAGCGAAAAGAACGCTTGCCGGGCAATAGGTCTACCGATGAATGGGTTAAGCAAAAAGTAATCAAGCTGATACGTGAAGAGGATTGGTCTCCGAGACAAATAAGTGGTCATTTAAGTAAGTATGAAGAGATCGACATTTCTCACGAAACCATATATAGGTGGATACGTCAAGACAAAAAAGAAGGTGGTGATCTCTATACTCACTGCCGTCATAAACTTAAACACCGTAAGAGACCTGTAGGAGGCTCAGCCAAAAATATTCCTAACCGACGAAGTATCAGCCAAAGACCCAAAGAAGCCGATGGAAGCCGATTTGGAGACTTTGAAATGGATACAATAATTGGAAAGACTCAATCTGAGGCAATCTTAACGATAACAGAAAGAAAAACTAATTTTATAATGATGAAAAAGCTACCAATGGGAAGGAATTCCAAAGAAGTCTCGAAACAGGTATATAAGATGTTGCTACCGTTTAAGGACAAATTAAAAACAATGACAACAGATAATGGCTCTGAGTTTGCCGCACACGAATTGATTACAGAAAAGATAGGAGTTAAAGTGTATTTTACAGATCCATACAGTGCGTGGCAGAAAGGAGCTGTTGAAAACTCCAATAAACTCATAAGGCAATATATCCCAAAAGGCACATCTTTTAATAAATATTCAGATAAAGAGATAAAGCAGATTCAACACAAATTGAATAGAAGACCAAGAGAAAAATTGGAGTTCAGTTCTCCTAAAAATGAGTTCTTCAAAAGATTTTTGTAAATTCGCACTTGCTGGTTGACTCTACCGATGGCCAATATTATAGAAACATGTTTGCAACTAAAAATATTTTCATTACCTTTGCATCCGCTTTGCGCAATCTCTGTTGAGACGGTCTCTGACACATTGCGTTATAGAAACGTTAAACATTAACATAAAGCTTTATCAGTCATGGATTTAATGAAAATCGCAGAGGAATCTTTTGTAGTATCTAAAAAAGAATTTCCTAAGTTTAAAAGTGGTGACACTATAACGGTTGCATACCGTATTGTAGAAGGAACAAAAGAGCGTATTCAGCTCTTCAGAGGTGATGTAATAAAAATAGTTGGAGAAGGTGATAACAAACGTTTCACCGTTCGTAAGATGTCAGATAACATCGGAGTTGAAAGAATTTTCCCAATGCACTCTCCTTTAATTGAAAGTATTACTTTAAATAGTGAAGGTAAAGTACGCCGCAACAAACTATACTACCTACGCAAACTTCGTGGTAAAAAAGCACGTATTAGAAAGAAAAGATTCTAAATCTCACTTCTTGAGAAAATATTATAAAAAGACTACTCCTATTAAAGGAGTAGTCTTTTTTTGTTATACGCTTATCTATTATGTGCATATTAATAAAGAGCGTAAGAAAAATTATTCTGGCGGTTGTAAACGATCAGCTGTAAAACTATCTGTTTGAGTAAAGAGCTAGTTTATTAAAAGAAGTAGATAGTCTTTATATTGTTATTGTAAATCTATTTTTTCTAAAATAAGGTAATAAGGTTTTAATAGCGATAATCTATAGCAGGTTACTAAGGTTCGGAAAAGGATTAAATCTTTCGTGTGATAATTCAAGTTGAATTGAAAAAGTAATATATAAGCAAAAGTATTTATCAAATAAACCTAAAGATAAAAGAGCTAAGAAAAAATCATAGTAACAGAGACTTACTGTACTCCACAAACCTTATAACCTTATTAACATTGTTGCTTCTAAAAGTTTCAAGAAAAACACTGCGGTTACACCTAAGTGTTGATTGTGTTTTTTAATCTAAAAACACTGTTTTACGTGTTATCCGTAGCTAATCTGCCTGTTCAATAAATGAGGAAGATATGAATTACTTCCGCTCGTTATGATTTGATATTGAGGTCTTAAATGCAATATTATCTAACGCCACTTTCAGGGCTTCCTCATGATTTATTTCATGTGCGTAGGGCGTATTGCCCTACGCTATTGTCTTTTGCTCTTTCAGAGCAAATGCTTTTATAACAGATGACTACATTGGTCTAACATATCTTTTAAATAAACTCATACTAGGGCAACGCCCTATAAGAAAATAGCACTGGGCAACGCCCAGTGTAATGAGCATGAAATAATGGCGGAAGCTCTGAAAGAGCGAAAGATTCATTTTTATTAAACAATTGAATAGACTAACGCAAAATCTTAATCACTCCATTTAGACAGAAGAATAATAGGCTTCATCTAAAAGAATTAAATGATGCCTCATTTAATCGATCAAAACACTACACATTTGTTTATTTCCAAAAACTCGGAATCAAAAGAGAGAGAACGGTGAAAATTTCAAGACGACCAATAAGCATAAGCATTGACATATAAATCTTTGCAAAGTCTGTAAGGTTAGCAAAACTCCCAACAGGCCCATTTGCCCCCAATCCAGGTCCTACATTACTTATTGCAGTCATAGATGCACCAATAGCCTCATCAAAAGTCATCCCAGTGAGACTAAGTATCAAGAAGCTTGCAAACATAAGTAGCGTGTATAAAAACATAAATGCAAGTATTTTGGAAACTACATGAGGAGGCACAACAGACTTGTTCATTTTAACTGGAAGTATCGCAGTTGGATGAACCTGTCTTTTGAACTCAACGAATGTATTCTTCACAAGAACCACCAATCGGGAAATTTTTACACCACCAGATGTTGATCCTTCGCAAGCACAAAAAATCATGAGTGCTAAAAACAGAAACCAATAGAGCTGACCCCAAAGCAGATAGTCATATACTGCAAAACCACTGGTAGTGATAATAGAAACCACTTGGAATAAAACTGTTCGGAATGTATATTCAAGGCCAGACATTTTGCCAGAGAGAAGCAGGGTGGTAGTCATGAAAATAGTAAAGATGATTACAATAAGAAAGTACCACCTAAACTCTTCATCTTTAAACACTTTCAAAGAACGTTTTCGGAAAAGAAGATATAGCAGAATGAAGTTTGTTCCACCCACAAACATCAATACTGTCATTACATATTCAATGTAAGCAGAATTGAAGTAGGCAATACTTGATTGCTTTGTGGAGAATCCTCCTGTGGATATACTTGTCAAAGTATGGCAAATTGCGTCAAACGCATTCATGGGGCCCGCCCAAAGAAGAAAAAATCCAACTATTGTAATTCCTAAATAGGTAGATGATATCAACTTTGCAATTTTGCTAATGCGTGGCGTTATTTGATGGTTTTGCATAAAACCTGTCACCTCAGCATCAAACAACTGAATGGCACTTCCACCAAAGAGTGGCAAAAATGCCATGACAAAAACAACAATGCCTATACCCCCTACCCATTGTGTGAGACTTCGCCAAAACAGAAGAGGCTTTGGAAAAGCTTCAATATTAAGAATAACTGAACTCCCAGTTGTGGTGAAACCACACATTGTTTCAAAAAAGGCATCGGGGAGATGAGGTATAGCACCACTCAGGTAATAAGGAAGTAACCCGAATAGTGTTAATAGAATCCATACCAAGGTCACAGTCAAAAAACCCTCTCGTTTGGTTATCTCTTGGCCTTTTTTCCCAAAGCTAAGGAATCTTAGAAAAACACCAGCCACAAATGTTATTGCAACTGAGATATAAATACTTACAGTAACAGATTCACGAAAATACTCTCCAACTATAGCCGAAGAAAGCATCAAGAATGATTCTACGATAAGCATAAAACCAAGGATATTTGATATGAAATGCGTGTTTATCGTTTTCATTCTTGAAGTGATGATTCAAATGACTTAGCTGAATAAATTCTCGATATTTTTCATTGATCGGTTTAGGAAAAAAACAACTACTTGATCATAAGGTTCAATTAGCGTTTCTCCATCAATCAACATGGGCTCTCCATTTCTTATTAAAGCACCAAATGTTATATCGGAGGGTAACTTAAGATTTTTGATGAGCTTTTTGGTAACTTTAGAGTTGGGATGAGCTATTACTTCGCCCACATTTGCATTTGCAAATACTAGGTTTTTAATATTTGAAGCATCTGCTTTAAGCAGCAACTCATATATTTTACTTGCTGCAATAAGCTTTTTGTTGATGACTGTTCCAATATCAAACTTCTCTGCAAGACTTATGTAATCTATGTTTTCGACCTCGGCAATTGTTTTTTTTACGCCGTGTTGTTTTGCAGCTATACAAGCAAGGATATTGGCTTCAGAATTGCCCGTAAGTGCAAGAAAAGCATCAGCTTCGTTTATTCCTTCATTTACCAATAGTTCAGTATCTCGGCCATCGCCCAAAAAAACTGTAACATTTGAAGGAGTTTTCTCAACTAACATTTCTGCTCGCTCTCGGTCTTTTTCTACAATCTTTACGTTTATGTAGTCTGGTAGGTTATGCACAGTTTGCAATGCAATTCTGCTGCCTCCCATTATAATTATATTTTTAGTTTCAAAAGAAATCTTTCCCATCATTTCGGGAAGATCATTGAGATGCTTTCGCAATGTTGTAAAATAAATGATATCACCTGATAGGACCTGATCTTTACCTGTTGGAATGAGAGTCTCATTATTTCGTTTTATTGCAACAATATGAAACTTTTTACTTTCAGGTAGCAATTCATGAATATAGCGATTTGCTATGGGAGCATTTTCTCTAATTTTTGCGCCCGATAAGATTACAGAGCCATTGCATAATTCCCACCAAACGCGTGTCCAGGGATTTTTAAGAGCAGACACAATTTCCCGTGCTGCCATCAATTCTGGATATATCAAGGAGTTGATACCCAGCTTTTCGAAAAACTCTAAGTTCTTAGGTAAAAGATACTCATAGTTATCGATGCGGGCTAAGGTCTTTTTTGCTCCTAAGTTGGAAGCAAGCATGCAAGCTGTAATGTTTTTAGACTCTTCAGTAGTTACTGCAATAAAAAGGTCTGTGTTTTTCACATCAGCATCTGAAAGAGCTTTTAATGATGTGCAATTACCTGTGCGTGATAATAACTCTACATTATCTTTTATCACACTCAAGCGTTCTCTGTCTTCATCCATTAGAATAATGTCGTGGTTCTCTTGCACCAACAATCGTGCAAGATGAGTTCCAACTGCTCCAGCACCCGCAATTATTATTCTCATAGTTCTATTTTCTTCTACTTTTATTTATGCTTATAAGCGATTCCAAGATACCCTCTTCATCAATTTTACAGTAACGCATTAAATCCTCAGTCGATCCGTGAGCAACAAACTCATCCCCTATACCCAATCGATGAACACTTAGGTTGTTATAACCATTATCAGCAAAAAACTCAATTACAGCACTACCCATTCCACCTTCAATTGATCCATTTTCAAGAGTAACAATAGTGGAGTAATTTTCTGCAACTTCCTTCAACAGATCTTTATCGATTGGCTTCAAAAAAAGCAAGTCGTAATGGGCAACATCCATACTGCTAGCTTTAGCTTTTTCAATTGCTGCAGCTCCAACGTTACCAATAGTACCAATAGATATTAATGCTATATCTTTCCCATCTTTTAATTTGCGACCTTTTCCAATAGGGAGTATCTTCATTTCGTTTTTCCAATCCAATAATTCACCCTGACCTCGAGGATACCTAATGACAAAAGGACCTGAATTACCATACACTGCTGTATACATAAGATTTCTTAGGTCATGCTCATTGTAGGGTGCAGAGATAATCAAATTGGGTATAAATCTCAAATAGGCTAAATCAAACGTCCCATGATGAGTAGCTCCATCCTCTCCAACGAGTCCTGCTCTATCTAAACAAAGAATTACCTTTTCTTTCTGTATAGCAACATCGTGGATCACCTGGTCATATGCTCGCTGCATAAAGGATGAATAAATATTACAAAATGGGATAAGCCCCTCTTTTGCCATACCAGCTGAAAAAGTGACCGCATGTGCTTCTGCAATACCTACATCGAAAGCCCTTCGAGGAAACTCTTTCATCATGTGAATCATAGAGCAACCAGTAGGCATAGCAGGTGTTACACCTACTATTTTCTCGT
>DATERO010000237.1:0-6261 GCA_035271465.1 Dysgonamonadaceae bacterium
TATAATAAAAATCGAGAGTCAGCATTGGTTGAAGTTGCTGATACGACATTTGACGCAGATGGACAAATAGTAGAATATCATTTGGGGGAGGTATTGGAGAAAGGGTAATTATAAGCGATTGAGATAATAAACAAGGCTTAAACATATATAATAATGAACAACCTAAACAACTTAATTTCAGAACATTTTGGTCAAATAGTAGGTGTTATAGGAACTCTTTTAGGCGTTGTATTAGGTTATATTTTAAATTCAATATCCAGATATGGCCGTGTTATATTTTACGTGAATAATATCGAAACAGAAATTATTGAAAGAAGTGAGTCTGGAGGGTCTACAGTTGTTCACTCAATTACATCAAATACAGAATGTGTGAGCATTAGCATTGAGTTAGATATAATCAACACATCTGAATATTCTAAAAAGATCTTACGAGAAATCAACTTTATAGTAGCTGACAAAGACTTTAAGAAAACAAAGAGTATATTTTATAATTCAAATAAATCAGTTTCAAAACACTCATCCTTATTAGATAAATATAAAACCATTAATTTACAACCGAAAGAAATAAAGACGATTAATTTTAGAGTTTTCTTTAATAAAGACTTTAAAAATGTTTTAGATTCTAACTGGTTTTTGGAATACAGAAATCAAAAGAATAGAAAATATAAAGTTAGAATTGAAAAGGAGATATATTAAATGGTTAATAGTAATTGTTATTGTATTCTTACCTGTGTAGGTAAGTTGTTCAATTATTTTTAATTAGCATGCAACATTAGCGATAAGGATATTCTTTTTTTTAATCGACTCATAAAGAATTTATAATAAGGAATGCACCTTATTGACGATTTTATAATATTACTTTTAAGCATGCGAAGCGCGGAAGTTCGGTTTTTATCCGAACCTTATCTCCATTTGCATGTTAATACCATTATAAATAAAAGTACCATTAAACTATGAAATCCCTCTTCAACATAGAAAAAATAATAAAAAAAGGCACTATCACAAACGAGTTAGACTATGACAGAGCCCTGATTGCCGACAGAAAATTGAGACTTCTTGCAAAGGAAGACCCTCACTATAAAACAATGAGGTCTAAACTACGCGACTTAATTGAGAAGTATGAAAGTGCTGAATGGAGTGATGTTAACAAAATTGACGAGAAGAAGCTTGTTGAAAGCGAAAAGTCAGAACATATTGCAGAACAAGAGAGGCTGTTTTTTGAATGGAGTTAAACCATTTACCCCATTTACCAATAAGACCATAAAACATAAAAATGAGCCAATTAAAACTATTAATCGACTCATTTTAGAATATAGTGAGTAACAATTGGCTTTACTAAGCTCTGCGTTTTCTATCAATGTCACTATTATTTATATTTGAAGAAATGGATCTGCTAATTAATCTCATGTTTTGATATGACTGTGATGCAAGTTGCCTCCACTTCGTGTTGGGATTATAACGCACTAGGCGGATTGCATTTAGAATGACCAGAAGCACGCTCAATTCGTGAATGAGCATTCCGGATGCTAAGTTCACATTTTTTGTAAGCACACCTGCCAATAGTAGTGCAACTGTACCAACTGCCAAAAACATATTCTGCTTCATATTACGTACAGTGGCTTTGGAGAGCTTCAACATATAGACAAGTTTATCGAGGTTGTCGGCCATCAAAACTACATCTGCTGTTTCCATAGCAACGTCGGTTCCGGCCACACCCATAGCAATGCCCACATCAGCTGTGGCAATGGCAGGTGCATCATTTACACCATCGCCCACCATGGCTATTCTTTTGCCCCTACCCATACATGTTTTTACTTTATCTACTTTATCTTCGGGAAGAAGGTTGGCAAAGACTTTCTCTATGCCTATTTTTTTGCCAACAATATTTGCTGTGTGCTCATTATCGCCGGTCAACATAACAGTGTGTTTTATCCCGACCGATTTTAGCGCGTGAATAGTACTGGCAGCTTTACTTCTCACTTTATCTGCAATGGAGATTATCCCTAATACAGCGTGTTGATTGGCAACAAATACTGCTGTATTTCCAGACTCTTCTTGGGCAGTTGCATAAACGTTGATTTTGTCATCAATGGATATGTTATTTTCCGAAAGTCCTTTTCGATTTCCGAGATAGAGAGAGTCTCCATTGAGGTTTACTTTTATGCCACGACCTTTTAGTATGTTTACATCTGTAGGAGCATTAACAAGCTCAAGTCCTTTCTTCTCAGCTTCGTTCACTATAGCTTTGCCTAAATGGTGTTCAGATATCAATTCGGCCTCAGCAGCCATTGTTAGCAACTTGTTCTCGGATATGCCAAATGATTTGATGGCAGTAACAGTGGGTCTTCCTTGTGTTAATGTACCTGTTTTATCAAAAACTATTCCATTCAATTTGGAGAGATTTTCCATTACCTCTCCCCCTTTAATTAAAATTCCATTTCGGGCTCCATTTCCGATACCCGCAACAATGGACACGGGCGCTGAAATAACCAAAGCTCCGGGACAGGCAATTACTAAGAATGTGAGGGCCAAATGAACATCTTGGGTTATAATCCAAACCAAAAGAGAAAGTGCCATAATTCCTGGCGTGTAAATGGAAGCAAACTTCTCCAAAAATCGCTGGGTCTTTGCTTTCACTTCTTGTGCTTCTTCTACCAGCTCAATTATTTTAGAAAAAGTAGTATCCTCGCCCACACTCTCTGCTACTACTTCAAGATATCCACTCTCTAATATGCTTCCGCTAAACACCTGATTGTTCTCATGCTTGCTTATCGGAACGGACTCTCCTGTAATTGTGGATTCGTTCACAGTGCCTCTTCCAGAAGAGATGCGTCCATCAACGGGTATTTTCTCTCCGGTTTGAATGATGACCAAATCATTTTTGACCAAATCTTCTGCTTTTATCACGGAACGTATTCCATTGCGAATGACACTTGCCTCTTGTGGCGCCATTTCCATCAGTGATTTAAGTGAAGAACGAGATTTTTCTAATGAACGACCCTCAAGAAATGCTCCAAATAAAAACAAGAAGGTTACAGCTGCAGATTCAACATACTCCCCAATAATTAGAGCACCAATAACAGCAATTGTTACCAAGAGCTCTATGCTGAACAACTTCATTCGTGAGGCTTTCCAGGCTTTGATAAAAGTAGGATAACCTGCCACTAATGTAGCGACGATTAAAAAGGTGTTCAAAATGGTTTCGTTCCAATTAAATAGATATGTAATAATCGCACCTAATAGTAAAATAGCTGCACTGTACATTATATTATTAATCTGTCTAGCTTTCATAACCTAATTTGTTTTTAAAAATTTAAGATGATAGAACTGGAAATCCAACCTTTTCGATTATCTCTTCCAGTTCCTCTGAAGATATCTCTTCACTATTATATTTTACCTTTACTTTGCTGGAGTTGAAAAGCACTTTTGCTTCTTCCACACCAGACTCTTTGTTTAATGCACCCTCTATTTTTGTAATGCAAGTGGGGCATGTGAGTGTTTCTAATTGAAATCTTTTTGTTTTCATATCTTATTCTTATTTTTTGTGAGTCCACCCTCGATAACTCGCAAGGTGGACTCGATTTTTTTATTGTTAATTCTATTGGGGCATTTTAATTCCCTGTTATAACTCTATTTTTAAAATGATTTGAGGCCTTATTGGCTCTCATCAGATTAGTGAGCGTGTGATCCATGCAATATTTGCTCGAGTGCTTCAAGTGTGTGTGTATATTCTACATAAGCTTCCACATAAGCCCTTCCTTGTTCCACTGAGTTGTCTTTAGTTTTACTCAACTCCATTGCTTTAGCAAATCTTTCTTTAAGCACCTCTCCCAAATGACTGTTTACGGCTTTTACTACATGGTCGATATCATTTTTCTCTAACGAATTATCAGCCATTTCTACCATTGGAGTCGTTGAGTTCACTGGCTTTAGTCCTGTAAAGGTTGCTCCTTCACCCTCTCTATGAAGACGAACCAATGTTTCAAGAAAGTGAGTTTCTAGAATTTTATTTACCTCTTCGTCATTACCTTTAAGTTTTAGGGTTTGATTGAATTTATCCGTAATGATTTCATCGTATTTTGGCTCTACCCATTTTAGTACGAGTTCAACGTTTTGTTGTTCTAAGGCTTTTAAAGCGTCTTTTATTACGGGTCCATCATATGAATCGCAATGTGCAAATGCACTTTGAGTGCTTAGTAATATTATTGCAAAAAGCGTAAATGCAAACATCTTTGCTTTAGAAAAACTGATCTGTGACAATCTTTTTTTTAGTTTCATAATGTTTAATGTTTTAATTGTTATTGATTTTAATTGTTGTCTTACAATTCGTTTGTAATTAATTTTCATTGGCAAATGTAGTGCTTAGATAGGTGCCAATCGCCCCACTTTATAAAGTGAGACCTCTTGCAAGCCGCTGCAGGACATACTTTATAAGTTGGGACTTCAAAAATAAGGTGAATAGTAATAGTGACCGTCAGTTATGTCCTAATTTGAACTGAGGGGGTGCTTCATGGTAGATTTACTGCGATTTTCTTACAATGGATGATTTAGAGTTTAGACCAAAACTGAACGTCTCATGTTATGTTCTATTGATTGTTTCTCGTGATGATGAATAGATCACATTATTCGTCCTGGACTGTAAAAAATATGTTTGCGGTTTTATATATAAAGGTGCACGAGATTGGTAGAGGGATTCTTAGAGTGTATTATTTATTCTGTGATTTATTGATTAGGGCGTAAAACTAAATGAGCCGATTAAAAGAATTAATCGGCTCATTACTTTATGTATATTTATCAAATAGACAACTTCATTTTTCAGAATGATCGTCTTCTATGTCGAAGCGATAGCTAACAAATGCAACACGCTTACTATCGGGTGACCACGAATTAACATTGATGGTGCCTTGACCGCCAAAAAGTTTTGCAACTGTTTTAGGTTCACCTCCTGCAATGGGCATAATCCGCAATTCCACATTCTTATTTGCCAAATGCTCATGGGGTTGCAAATCTCCTTTGGAGTAAGTGATAAATAACACCTGTTTACCATCGGGTGAGATGTGTGGAAACCACGAATTGCGCGTTTCATCGAAAGTCATTTGGGTTTGTTCGCTTCCATCGGCATTCATTCGCCAAATTTGCATCAATCCGCTTCGCACTGAGTTGAACCATATATGCTTACCGTCGGGTGAATATTCGGGTCCGTCGTCTAACCCTTCGTCGGTAGTCAAACAAACTTCACTCCCACCCTCAAAAGGGATCACATATACATCGTAATTGCCGTTACGCTCGGCACAATAGGAAAGGAACTTATTGTCGGGGCTAATGCCATGCAGATAGCTGGGACCCTGCTCGGTGACCAAACGAGGTACACCTCCTTCAAAAGGGAGGACATAGATTAACGAGGGTTGACCGGCAGGGCTGTTGCTGATAGCGATGTATTTGCCATCGGCAGTGATTAGGTGATCGTTATTTCAATTGGTGGCATAATCTGTATTTATCAATTCTGGTTCACTGGGATTGTCAGGCGACATTTTATAGAGTTTTCCTCCGCTATTGTACACCAACCATTTACCGTCGGGTGCCCAGTTGGGTGCTTCAATCAGATAGTTGAACTCTTTAACTGTTTCACGTTTGCCGGTGTTCACATCAAGTATTTCCAGGATACTGGTAATTTGAGGCTTTTCATTCATTGGAGGCAGTTTTTTATATTCTACATCACTGAAATAAGCTGTTTCAAGCACCTCAGGATTATGTGAACTTATAAAAAGTCCGATATAACAGCTATCGGGGAACTCTAATTCTATTACGCCGGTCACATCTTGCGGATAGGTATCTGCTGCAGTTTTCATTCTAATTATCTTCCCTCTTCGCTCCAGCGTGATATAGTTGGCGTCTTGGGGACCGACCACTTCAAGTGTTTCCTCTCCTTTTGCAGGACGATATTGAAGTGAAGTAAGCCCGTCACCATGTATGGCAATATCAGCATACTTTGCATTGTCTGCGAGAGATTCGCGAATCATGACACCCAATTTCCGATGAGGGTCAACACCCTCGCCTTCAAAAGCCACCTTCGCTGTAAGTGAAAAATCGCCGCTGATTTTTTTCCATGCAAAGCGAAACTGAAAGATGGGATGGATTGAAAGGGTACATTACTAATACAACACTTCCAGCAAAAGAAGTTTACGAGCAGTATAATGGATTGTGGGTAATAGAGCGAGCTTATCGTGTAACTAAAGGAACACTGGAAATGCGTCCTATGTT
>DATERO010000238.1:0-3014 GCA_035271465.1 Dysgonamonadaceae bacterium
TGCAAGTGTTGGGATGATTTATGATGAAAAATTCGATTTTAGTTTGATATCCACATCCATCATCAACCTTGCCGTGAAAGGCTTTCTGCGGATAGAAGAAGTAGAACGAAAAGGAATATTCTCTTTTGGAGCAAAAAACTACAAGCTCATCAAGCTGAAAGATGCCGAAGATAGCTTGCCATCGGAAGAGGCTATTGTAATGAAAAATCTGTTTACTAAAGATGATGAAATTACTTTGGGTGAAAAGTACAACAGCAATGTCCAGACAATGCTTAGTAGTTATCAGATTGACCTACAAGCCCAACACAAAAAAACATTGTCAGAAGGTAAGAACTATACACTAAGAATTATTCCCTGGATCGTAGTAATTCTTTATATCATTCTGCTCATCTATTATGGACAAAACATACCTTTGGATTTATTTGCCACTTTTGCAATTTTCGCAATACCAAGCTATGTTATTTCAACACTCCTGTTAGGTGTTATTGGCGCCTTTCGAAAAAGGAAAGTGAAAAACCTTAATAACATCACATTAAGTCTGGGCATTATTGTGGGAGTGATTGGTCTGTTTTCACTTCACCCTGTTTCTCAATTCTCATCCACAGCATTGGCACTTTTTATCGGTGCCCCACTGTTGCTGATTGGTCATATACTTTACTCCCATCTGATTGTTAGGCCCGGCAAGAAATTGTTGGACCTTCAAGCCGATATAGAAGGATTGAAGATGTACATCAGTCTGGCAGAAGAGAAACAGATGCAGTTTTTTAATCCTCCTAAAGTTACACCCGAGGTGTTTGAGAAACTGCTCCCTTATGCTATTGCCTTGAAAACCGAAAAAGTATGGGGCGACAAGTTCGAGAAATCATTGCTGCAATCCATGCAATCAGTAGATTCTTATGCTCCTATTTGGTATTCAGGTGCAGCAGTTCGTCCAGTAGGCATGGCAAGCAATCTGCGCCAATCACTCACCAGCAATATTCAGACAAGTGCAACCAACCCCAAAAGCTCTGGCGGTAATAATTGGGGGAGTGGTTCGTTTGGAGGTGGCTCTGTTGGTGGCGGAGGTGGCGGAGGAAGGACGGGAGGGTGGTAGAGACATTCAATTGGCTCTATCCTTAGTTTGGAAATAAGTTATAATAGGTGATATTTATTCAATAACAATCGGAATTTTTAAAAAAAATAGGTGGATGAAATAGGAAATGGAAGAAAAAGCGCACCTAAACGCAATGAATAAGTATGGTGTTTAGGAATTTTGCATATTGTAGTTTCGTAAATATATAGTTAGTGGCAAGCGAAATATCTACCATAAATAAGAATACATTTAAACCTAAATATTAAAACAAATGAAAAAGAGGTTACTTGGAAAAACAGGATTTGAGATTTCTGAAATTGGAATGGGTACTTGGCAAGTTGGCGGCAAATGGGGTAGTGACTTCAATCATAGCAATGCCGATGCGATATTAAATACAGCAGTTGATAATGGTGTCAATTTTATTGATACTGCCGACGTTTACAGCGATGGTGAAAGTGAGAAAGCTGTAGGTCGACTTGTTCGTTCTCGTCAAGAAAGGATATATGTGGCTACTAAATGCGGTCGAAGGTTCTCACCTCATATTGATAGTTCATATCAAACAAAGGAGTTGCGTAAATTTGTAGAGGACAGTTTGAAGAATATGGGGTTGGAAACTATAGACCTTATTCAATTGCATTGTCCACCAACAGAAACATTCTATCGCCCTGAAATATTTGAATTATTTAGCACTTTAAAAAAAGAAGGGAAAATACTGAATCTGGGTGTGAGCGTTGAAAAAATTGATGAAGCTCTAAAAGCAATTGAATATGAAAATGTAACTACAGTACAGATTATTTTCAACATGCTAAGACAACGCCCTTCTGAAGAGTTTTTTGCTGAAGCTGCAAGGAAGAACATAGGAATAATAGCTCGTGTACCATTGGCTAGTGGTCTTTTAACTGGAAAATTTACACCTTCAACTACATTTAATAAAGACGATCATCGAACTTTTAACAGGAATGGCGGTGCATTTGATAAAGGGGAGACTTTTTCTGGGGTAGATTATATGAAGGGTTTAAAAGCCGTTGAGGAAATAAAAAAGCTTTTTCCGCAACATACTAATCTATCACCAATAGCTCTAAGATGGATTTTAATGTTCCCAGAAGTAAGCTGTGTTATTCCTGGTGCATCAAGTCCAGACCAGATCCTTTTAAATATTAGTGCTTCTAAATTGCCCAATTTATCTCATGAGCAAATGAAAAATATTAAACAGATATATGAACAATATATTTGGCCTGATTTAAAAAAAGAAAAATGGTAATTATTCCGAAATTTTTAGTTGCACAGACAATCTACGAAGTTTTACACAAATCCGTTGGATATGGCTTTTATTGATTCTCTCTAATTTCACATTGATTCTTCTCTGAATTCAATTTTGAATCTAATGAGAAACCATGAAGGAAAAATTTATAAACAAAGAAGTGTAACTAACAAGTTTTGCCCACCTCAAAAGAAGTTACTGTTCCTCCCAGAGTATCCGCAGTATCGTAGCAACCTTTTTTCGTTACACCGTTATATGATTGTGTATTTCCACGTACCTTTATTTTACAGCATCCTAAATTGCTTTCAGGAGTATTGTCTGAATCTGTTTTTTTTGATTTAGTGTCCATGTTTTAAAGTTTTATAAGGTTATTGTTATTTAAGCCGTTCCAATGTAATAAGTTTAAAACTTATAAACAACTTCGGATCAGCTGTAAAACTATGTGTTTGAGTAAAAAGCAATTTTATTAAAAGATATAGGTAGCGTTTATATTATTATAGATCTAGTTTTTTGAAATAAGGTAATAAGGTTTGCATTGTGATAATTTACAGCACATTACTAAGGTTTGGAAAAAGATTGAATCTTATGTAGAATAATTCAATTTGAATTGCAAAAGTGATAGAGAAGTAATAGTGTTCATCAAGTAAACCTAAAGATAAAAGAATTAGGAGAACCTTAGTA
>DATERO010000239.1:0-7086 GCA_035271465.1 Dysgonamonadaceae bacterium
TATGGTAGAGAACGAAAAGTTGACTAATAGGAGACAGCTTTATATATATATGGTGTCTATTCATTCAATTTTGGCAAGTTTAAATATACCTCAATCGGCAGTTTACAATAAAAAAAAATCGTGTTTCAAAAATCTTTAATTTACTTGCACTATTTATTCTTCATATAAAAGATAGGGCATTCGTTGCATTTTGAATTTATCCACGTCTACTTTCCACATCTCTTTTATCTTCTCATTCGTTTCTCCTGCCACAATCATCTCGCGAATGTAGTCCACTCCTACCAGTTTTTCGAAAAACGATGAAAAGAAAGAATTCCCCATCTTTATATTATTATATGCATCTATTAGATAAGATAAGTCAAAACCATTCTCCCAAATGTATTCATTTGGCACATTCCGCAAATCTACTCCATAACATTTTTGATTTAACAATGGGGGGTTCTTTGCACCAGAAAGACTACGTGGAGTAAAGGAAAAGTCGGAGTCCTTATATTTTGGGTGACCATACACCTCAAAAGGAAACGAAGTGCCACGCCCCAAGCTCATAACAGTACCTTCAAAAAGGCAGGTGGAGGGATAAAGATAAATGGAATGTATATTAGGCAAATTTGGTGATGGAGCGATAGGTAATTCATATAATGAGTTGTGCGTATAGTTTTTGCAAGGAATAACTGTAAGATTACAAGTGCGTGATCGGGGCAGCCACTTTTCTCCATTTATCATTAAAGCCAATTCGCCCAAAGTCATTCCGTGCACTACAGGTATAGGCAACCAACCCACATCCGATTTATGCTTCATATCCAATATCGGTCCATCTACGTAAAACCCATTGGGATTTGGCCTATCCAACACAATCATCTCTTTGTTATGTTCAGCACAAGCATCCATCAATCGTGCCATACTTGCATAATAAGTGTAGAAGCGTAAACCTACATCTTGTAAATCAAAAACCAAAATATCAAATTGCTGCATGTTTACATTTGATGGTTTTCCCGATTTCCCATCATATAATGACCAGATTGGAATACCAGTCTTTTTATCCACAGAGCTTGCAACGCGCTCCCCTGCGTCAGCAGTGCCTCTAAAACCATGCTCTGGGGAAAAGATACCAACTACCCTAACTTCTAAGCGATTTAATAAGTCCACAAGGTGTTCATCTCCCACCATCCCCGTTTGATTGGTCATTACAGCCACTCGTTTTCCTTCTAAGAAAGGGAGATATTCAGTGGTAGCTTGTGCTCCCACCATGATGGCCTTATCTAATAAAGCTGGATTACTTTTCGGATGCTCTCCACAAGATTGAGCTTGACTGATCAACGCTATCATGAAACATAGGAAAGATACAAGTGTATGTTTCATCATTACTCCTCTTTTTCAGTCTTTGTGTACTTTTGATGTTGATGCAAAGCGTTGAACTCTTCTTCCAATGATAGCAACTCTTTTTTCACTTTCTGCAGTCTATCTAGAGCCTCCACACGACGATCAAATTCTGTTTTATTTGTTTTCAATACTTGCCTTGCCCCTTCTAACGTTAAACCCTTATCTCTTACTAAGCTGTAAACAACTTCTATCTCCTGCACATCTTTTTTTGTATATTGTCGTGTTCCACCTTTGGTTTTTTTCGGATTGATGTTATCAAACTCTTTTTCCCAGAATCTCAACAGAGAGACATTTACAGCGAAATGATCAGCCACTTCTTGAATTGAGTAGAAAAGGCGTTGTCCATCAAAGTTGATTGGTCTTTTTCGTTTTCCCATAGTGCTGATTTATATTAAATTGGTGAAGATAAATGTAAGATACACCCAACAAAAATAAACTTTTTAAAGTAACTTTGCAAACTGTTTATTAGATATATATCTTTGCAACATGAAAAAGAGGAGGTTAATAGCTTCCTACAGTTTTTTAAACACTGAACTATTTATTTTAATCTATAATGACTTCAAAAGAAATTCGTCAATCATTTAAAGATTTTTTTGTTTCTAAAAACCATAAAATTGTGCCTTCAGCACCCATGGTAATAAAAGATGACCCAACCCTGATGTTCACCAATGCAGGCATGAACCAATTCAAGGATGTTATTTTGGGAAATGCCCCAATAAGATATCCACGTATTGCCGATTCTCAAAAATGCTTGCGTGTTAGTGGTAAACATAACGATCTAGAAGAGGTAGGACATGATACCTACCATCACACTATGTTTGAAATGTTGGGCAATTGGTCATTTGGTGATTATTTCAAAGAGGAGTCTATTGAATGGGCTTGGGAATACTTGACAGAAGTTTTGAAGCTAGACAAAAGCAGATTATATGCTACCGTATTCGAAGGCGACAAATCTGAGAACTTGGAAAGAGACAATGAAGCTGCTGAACATTGGGGAAAGTATTTGCCTACAGACAGAATTATTAATGGAAACAAAGACGATAACTTCTGGGAAATGGGTGACACAGGTCCTTGTGGTCCTTGTTCTGAAATACATATTGATTTGCGTCCCGATGAGGAACGTAAAAAAGAGAGTGCTATCACTTTGGTAAATCAAGATCACCATCAAGTTGTTGAAATTTGGAACTTAGTGTTCATGCAATATAACCGCAAAGCGGATGGCTCTCTCGAGGCTCTGCCAGCAAAGGTGATTGACACAGGCATGGGTTACGAAAGATTATGTATGGCGGTTCAAGGTAAGCTCTCTAACTATGATACCGATATTTTCCAACCCATCATCAAAAAGATTGGAGAAATAAGTGGTTTTACTTATGGAGAAGATGAGAAAAGAGACATTGCCATGCGAGTTATTGCAGACCATGTTCGCACCATTGCCTTCTCTATCACCGACGGGCAGTTACCATCGAATGCGAAAGCAGGATATGTAATTCGTCGTATTTTGCGTCGTGCTGTGCGTTATGGATATACTTTCCTGAACAGACATGAAGGATTTATGTATAAACTACTGCCTGTTCTCATTGAAGTGATGGGTGATTCATATCCTGAACTAATTGCTCAAAAAACTTTAATCGAAAAAGTAATAAAAGAAGAGGAAGAATCTTTCCTTCGCACGCTTGAAACAGGTATTCGTTTGTTGGATAGACAAATGGAACATCACAAGAAAGATAACAACTTGACATTGGAAGGAGCAACAGCTTTCCAACTGTACGACACATTTGGCTTCCCATTAGATCTTACCGAACTTATTCTGCGAGAAAATGGAATGAAGGTGGATCACGATGGCTTTACTGTTGAAATGAAGAAACAGAAAGACCGTGCGCGCAATGCAGCTGCTGTTGAAACAGGAGACTGGACAAGGGTGCATGATGGAGATCCTATTTTCATAGGGTATGATTTCACTGAGACAGAAGCTGAAATAATTCGCTACAGAAAAGTGAAACAAAAGAACAAAGAATATTATCAGCTGGTTTTTTCACAAACTCCATTTTACTCCGAACAAGGGGGCCAGGTAGGAGATGCAGGTTGGATGAAATCAACTGAGTCGGACGAGAAGATAGAGATATTCGATACAAAAAGGGAAAATAACCTTGCGGTTCATTTAGTTAATAAACTTCCCTCTGATATATCCACAACCTTCTCTTTAACCATCAACAAGCAGAGACGAACTGCCATTGAAGCCAATCATACAGCCACTCACTTGATGCACGAAGCCCTAAGAGAAGTTTTAGGAACTCACGTCGAACAGAAAGGATCGTATGTCTCAGCCGAAGTCTTGCGTTTTGACTTTTCTCATTTTGAGAAGATGACGAAAGAACAAATTAGAGAAGTGGAAAAACTCGTAAACAACAAAATACGTGAGGACATACTCATTGAAGAAGACCGCAGTGTTCCCATTCAAACGGCCAAAGATATGGGAGCTATGGCTCTCTTTGGAGAGAAGTACGATGATGTAGTGCGCACCATACGTTTTGGTTCTTCCATTGAGTTATGTGGTGGCACACACATATCATCAACAGGTCGAATCGGACTTTTCCGTATTGTCAGCGAAGGAGCGATAGCTGCAGGAGTAAGACGAATTGAGGCAATTACAGCGAAGACTTGCGATGAGTACATCTACAAAAAAGAAGATATGTTAGTTCACTTGAGAGAGTTGCTTAACAACACACCCGATATAGAAGGTGCTCTGCAACGATTGATTGCTGAAAATGAAGATATGAAGAAAAGCCTTCAAGAATTTGAAATGGAGAAAGCAAGTAGCTTGAAACAATCGCTTATTGCTTCAAAAGAGACCAGAGAAGGTGTAAGGATATTTAGCACAGTGCTGTCAGGTGTTTCGCCAGATATTGTTAAGAATATTGCCTTCCAATTGAAAGGAGAATTCAAAGAGAACCTACTCTTTGTAATTGGAACAGTAGTGGACAACAAACCCAACTTAACAGTTATGTTAAGCGATGACTTGGTGAAAAAAGGCATGCATGCAGGTAACATCATTCGCAATGCTGCCAAGCACATTCAAGGTGGTGGTGGAGGCCAGCCCAACTTTGCTATGGCAGGAGGCAAAAATGCCGAGGGCTTACAAAAAGCAGTAGATGAGGTGCTGAACACCTTAAATTAAGAAACAGGCAGTCTAAATTGATACTTTCTTTTGATTAAATAAAAAGCATTTCATATTAAACATTTAAATAGAGGGTGTCCAACAAGTTTTGGTCGCCCTTTATTTATTTTGTTTTAGAAGCTAAAGGTATCAGAAAAGTTTGATGATGAAACAAAAATCAAATTTACGTAAGATTGGATCCAAACAACAGAATGCTCCAATAATGTCTGAACAAATCCAACCAAACATTTTTTCTGTATCTTTGCATCAAGTTCTCAAATCTACACATAGCGAGGGCTTTTATGATCAAAAACTATACAATGATTAGAATAGAAAAAAAATGGCTCATAGCCATTATGGCAACACTCACTCAACTTTGCTTAGGTACAGTATATGCCTGGAGTTTCTTTCAAACACCAATAACTGAACTTTTAGGATGGACAAATACTGAGGTTGCATGGGCATTTAGCTTATCCATTTTCATGCTGGGAGTATCAGCCGCATGGGGAGGAATGAAAATTGATAAATATGGACCTAGAAAACTTGCCATTATAGGTGGAGTTTTATACGGTTTGGGTTATATTATATCAGCTTATGCATTGACAACTGGTACTTTGTGGCTTTTATATCTTTCGTTCGGTTTTTTGGGGGGTTCAGGATTGGGGTTAGCTTACGTAACGCCAGTTGCAACCGTTTCTAAATGGTTTACCAAAAATCAAGGATTGGCCACTGGTATGGTTGTGATGGGTTTTGGTTTGGGCGCACTGGTAATGTCTAAAGTGTTAGCTCCTCTGTTTATGCAAATTAGCAATCACGACTTGAGCAAAACTTTTTTATACATCGGCATCACATTGCTTGCTCTGCTACCTTTTTTTGCATCATTTCTACAGCTTCCTCCCACTGAGGAGAAAGAAATAAAAACTGCTACACCACAAAGCATTTCACCTTATAAATATATTTTTTCAAAATCATTTATCATTCTTTGGTTTATGTTCGTGATAAACGTTGTGGCCGGGATGATTTTTATTTCGTTTCAGTCACCGTTACTGCAAGACCTCCTTAAATTGCGCATGCCCGCATCAACCAACTTTGCAGATATCTCAGTTATCGATTCGTTATCAGCTGCAGGCGCAACACTCATTGCTGTTAGTTCAATATTCAACGGATTGGGTAGGTTTTTTTGGGGCGCAGTTTCCGATAAAGTGGGCCGAGTGGTAACATTTCGCATCTTACTTGCTTTGCAAGCAATTATTTTTGTAATGCTCATTTTTATATCTCATCCCTTTTGGTTCTTTGTCTTTGTTTGCATTGTTTTGTTATGCTACGGTGGAGGTTTTGGGGTTATCCCATCACTTATCAATGATAGTTATGGAGCGAAACTAATGCCTGTTCTTTATGGAGCGGTGCTCACTGCATGGGGAGTGGGCGGAATTATTGGTCCACAGATTGTAGCATTTATGAAAGACAATTATCCAACAGATGCAGGATTCTATGCATTTATTATAGGCAGCATCATTTTGCTTATTGGGTTCATGCTGTCGTATTTCTATACGGAGAAAAAGGCGTGATTGGGTGTACATATTTTACGTCTTGCACCTTCGAATGATTGTATCGTGAGGCGTTCCTACTTTATTATAAGCACACGAATAAAATATAAGCATTAGTGGTGTAGTTTTACATTCAATTAAAACACTGCAAGGATTTGTAGAGTAGAAGTGTTTTTTCTGCAGTTGCTTGCCTCACATTTGAATAATAATATTACACTTCTGCACTTGCAGAGGTACAATCCACTCAGCCGAGACCATTTCTGCACTTGCAGAAGTACAATCCACCCAGCCGAGACCATTTCGGCTGCTGCAGAGATACATTTCACTCAGCCGAAACCATTTCGGCTGCTGCAGAAATACAATTCACTCGGTCGAAACCATTTCGGCTGCTGCAGAAATACAATTCACTCGGTCAAAACCATTCCCGCTGGTGCAGAAATACAATTCACTCAGCCGAAACCATTTCCGTTGCTGCAGAAATACAATTCACCCAGCCGAAACCATTTCTGCACGTGCAGAAGAACAATTCGCTCGGTCGAAAACCATTTCGGCTGCTGCAGAAGTAAAAACCACTCAGCCGAAACTACGTCTGCACTTGCAGAATTACTCATGACTTAACAGAATTAGTGTTTATATAAGAAGGATTGCAATCTACCGAAACAAAACAACGTTTACAATTACAGAGTATACATCATCTAAATTAAACTCTTCTTTGGGCTGATAGAATTGGCTTTCAGTTGGGCGAAAAATCTGAAATAATTTTTTAGTTGAAGAGATAGGGCGCTTTATGGAGTTAATAAAATTACAGCTTGCACTATTTGCGGGTCAGCTGCAAAAGTATGTGCTTGAGTAAAGAGCAAGTTTAAAGATGTAGGTAGCGTTTATATTATTATAGATCTAGTTTTTTTGAAATAAGGTAATAAGGTTTGCATTGTGATAATTTACAGCAAATTACTAAGGTTTGGAAAAGGATTGAATCTTATGTAGAATAATTCAATTTGAATT